>JAAZBA010000037.1 GCA_012514045.1 Clostridiales bacterium
AATTGCTTCTATACTTGACACTCCAAATAACATCCTTGCGGTAGACTATATAAGAGAGCTTGAAAGGTCGGGAGGAAATATCAAGCCTTTTACAGTGAAGCGAATCGGAGCAGATCACGATTCAGTGTCAGAAGACGAAGGCTTCGCCTCTGCGACATATATAAGAGGTCTTATTAAAAAAGGAGATTACGAAAGCGCGTTCACTTTCATGCCTGAAAGCGCAAAGGAAATATTTATTCAGGAAATAGGAAGAGGAACAGCTCCTGTTCATATTGAAAACCTTGACACAGCGGTTATGTCAAAGCTTCGCACTATGACTCCTGATGATTATTTTATACTGCCGGATGTAAGCGAAGGCCTTGAAAACAGGCTTTACAAAGCTTCACGTGACAGTGTAACCCTTGAGGACTGCGCAATGGCTGCAAAGACAAAGAGATACACTCTGTCCAGACTTCGAAGAATATATATGTGTGCCTACCTTGGGATAAAAGCAGATGACTACGAAAGACATGTGCCTTACGTAAGAGCGTTAGGTTTTAATGACACAGGAAGAAAGCTTTTGACAGAAATAAGGGAAAACGTTCCAGTAATAATAAAGCCGGCAGGGATACTTGATAAAGAATTCAACGAAGAAATTAGAGCGCAATTCGAGCGTGAGGCACTTTTTACAGATCTTTACAGTTTAGCATATCCAGCGCTAATGAAGCGACTCGCCGGCAATGAGTTCAGACAATCCCCGACATATCTGCTATAAAATAAATTTCAATAAAGAACACCTATGATGTTGACAAAGACGAAAAAATATTGCATAATATACGCATCTGCAAGTTTATAAAAACCTATTTATATAGATTGGAGGACATGATTATGGCGGTTACAATCAGTGAAGCTCGTTACAGGAATTTCGGTAAGTGTGTTAAGATTGAAAATGCGTTCGCCGAGGTGTGGGTAACGGTGGATATAGGTCCGAGAATCATCCGCTACTCGCTCAAGGGCGGAGAAAACTTCATGTACGAAGACAAAAACCGCAGGACAAAGCAGGACATCAAGCCCATGCAGGATTACTACGGTAAGGGTGCTTGCTGGTATATCTACGGAGGCCACAGAATATGGGCTTCTCCCGAATATATGCCTGAGACCTACTATCCTGACAATAACAAGGTGAAGTATGAAATCGACGGCAGGACTGTCACCTTTATCCCACAGCCTCAGGTCAAAAACAACATTCAGATAACTCTTAAGGTTACTCTTGAAGAGTACAGTGCCAAAGTAAAAGTTGAAAATAGTATAACAAACTTGGGAGATGCTCCCAAGGTTCTCTCAGTATGGGCTCTTTCCGTTCTTGCCCCCGGCGGTATTGAAATTGTTCCCATGAACAACCACGACACGGGTTTTGTAAACAACAAGAAGATGGCTATTTGGAACTATACCGATCTGTCTGATAAGCGTGTGGCTTGGGCAAAGGAATATATGATGCTAAAGCAGGACAAACACAGGGAGAACCCATTTAAAATAGGAATCGATAACAGGAGAGCATGGGCTGCGTATATTCTTCGAGGTGTAATGTTTCTCAAGGAGTTCGAATATATTGAAGCAGCTCAGTATCCTGACGAGGGTATGAACTTTGAAACATATACCTGCGACAAGTTCCTCGAGATGGAGACACTCAGCCCTCTTACAAAAATCGAAAAGAATCAGACGATAACCCATTGCGAGAGTTGGGATATCATAGACGATGTAAAGACGCCAAAGCTCGGAGATTTTGCTGCTGTCGAAGAGATTGTGCGGCAGTATATCGGAATATAAATTTAGGAGGAAATAAGAATAATGAGCGAATGTACACACGACTGCTCAACCTGTTCATCCAAGTGTTCGGAAGCGCAAAAAACTGATTTTATTGAAAAGCTTAACGACCTATCAAGTGTTAAGAAGGTTATAGGAATTGTAAGTGGCAAAGGCGGAGTAGGTAAGAGTCTCGTTACAAGTATGCTCTCAGTCATAATGAACAGGCGTGGTTATCAGAGCGCAATCCTTGACGCTGATATAACAGGGCCATCTATCCCAAAGATGTTTGGACTTTCTGGCCAAGCAGTAGGAAATGATACAGGAATACTCCCCATGAAGACAAAGACAGGTATAAATGTCATATCATCCAATCTTCTTCTTGAGGATTCATCATCTCCCATAATTTGGAGAGGTCCAGTTATCGCTAATCTCGTAAAGCAGTTCTGGACAGACGTTATCTGGCATAAAATAGATTTTATGTTTGTCGACATGCCTCCCGGTACAGGCGACGTTCCGCTCACTGTTTTTCAGTCAATGCCTATAGATGGTATTGTAATAGTCACAAGCCCCCAGGAACTTGTTTCAATGATAGTCACCAAAGCGGTAAAGATGGCAGAAATGATGAATATACCGATTATCGGTATTGTTGAAAACATGAGTTACGTGATCTGCCCCGATTGCGGCAAGGAATTCAAGGTGTTTGGAGAGAGCCATGTGGAGGAAATTGCCTCCGAGCACGGTATTGAAGTTATAGGCAAGTTGCCCATGGTGCCTGATTTGGCAAAACTCTGTGATTCCGGACTTCTAGAGCTGTTTGAAGGAAATTGGATGGAAAACGCTGCCGACAAGGTAGAAGAACTTATAAAATAATATTACAAAGAGGCACGGAACTTCCGCGTTTCGTGCTTCTTTGTGCGTAAGGAGCAAAACTGTGACAGATTTCAGTACAGTATATAACAGAAGAAATACAGGCAATATTAAGTGGGGTAATACTCCCGAAGATACAATGGCAATGTCGGTTGCTGAGATGGAATACGCGCTTCCTGATAATGTGACCAAGAGGCTGTCTGAAAGAACCGCCTGGCCGTTTTACGGATATGACAGAGTACCAGAAGGTCTTGAGTCATCGATTGTCAATCACTATCGTGAGCGCTTCGGCGTTATATTGGAGCCAGAGTGGGTTGTGATAATCACCAGTGTAATGCCTGGACTTAACATGGCATGCAGAATGGCAAAAGGTAAGATTCTCTACAACATTCCCATGTATAGTCATATAAGAGTGCTTTCACAAGAGACAAAAATCGAGGCTATCGAAGTGCCGATGCTTGTGGATAAAGACAATCGCTACCATATGAACTTTGAAGAGATGGAAAAACAAGTTACTCCGGAAGTATCAACTTTTATCCTCTGCAATCCTCATAATCCGGTAGGCAGATCATATACAAAAGAAGAAATTGAGATGGTGGCGCAGTTTTGTGGAAAACATGATCTCCTCCTTCTCTCAGATGAGATTCACTGCGAGTTGACATTTGACAATATACACAATCCCTGCTTCAGCATAAGTGAAACAAGCCGAGAAATATCAATTACATTCAACAGCGCGGGGAAAATTCTCAATATCCCCGGAATCCCTGGTGCTATTGCAATTATCCCGAATAAAGAGCTTAGAGAACGCTTCACGGAGTATACCGCAGGTGTTTTCTCACAACCTAACGCTTTTGCCATGGAGGCGCT
>JAAZBA010000249.1 GCA_012514045.1 Clostridiales bacterium
GAGAACGGAAAGGCACTCTCCATTGAAGAGAAGCCTGAGAATCCCAAGAGCAATTATGCGGTTCCGGGTTTGTATTTCTATGATAATGATGTGGTGGAGATTGCAAAGAATGTGAAGCCCTCTGCAAGAGGTGAGATTGAAATTACTACTGTAAATAATGAGTATTTGCAGAGAGGTACCTTAAATGTAGAGACATTGGGAAGAGGCTTCGCATGGCTGGATACCGGTAATCATGATGCGCTTTTGGATGCATCGGATTTCGTGGCGGCTTTCCAGAAGAGACAGGGCTTATATATTTCCTGTATTGAGGAGATTGCATATAAGAGAGGCTTTATTGACAAGGAGCAGTTGCTTGCTCTTGCGGAGCCTTTGATGAAGACCAATTACGGTAAATATTTAGTTGAGGTAGCAAATGGACTCTAAACTGCGAAAGGCGGCAATCAATGCATCCCTGGCGATGATATTGCTGGTTGTCATAATAGTGGTTGCAGGTAATTCAAAGGATGAACAGAGCAGCCAGAGTGGGAAGTGGCCTGTGGCGGAAAGCATGTCGGATAAAGAAGCAAAGCCTATTGTGCAGACGGAGATACAGTCGGGACAGATAGGGGACGATTTATCAGCGTTTTTAAAGGATAATACCTTTTTTGACAAGGAAGTAAATCCTCTCCTTGAGGATATCCGCAATCAGGCAAACCGTTTGTCTCTGGTAATGACATCCGTGGAGAAGGATCTGCGTATTCAGATTGTAGATATTGAGGGAAAACCTGTAAAGGGTGAGAGCTTTTATGTTTCCCTTGAAGGTCTTGGCGAGTTTAAAGATCTGGATAAGGATGGAGTGATATATATCGGAGATTTGACATCCGGTGAATATTTTGTGGAGCTGTTGCCGCAGGAGGGATATAAAGTTCCCCTAAACGAGACCAGAGTCCGTGTGAAAGATAAGGTGGAGTATGTTGCAATTGATGATATCTCGCTTCTTATCAAGACGGAGGATGAGGTGGATGCCGAGACGGAGGACAGCAGGGAACAGGATGCAAAGTCAGATGCGGACAAGTCTGAGATTAATAAGCTACAGGTTTTGAGTGGTAAATCCAAGGCCGGTATTGATGTATCCAAATGGAATGGAGAGATTGACTGGGATAAAGTAAAGAATGCCGGTGTGGAATTTGCTATTATCAGAGCCGGGTATCGCGGCTCCGTGTCCGGAAGCTTAGTACAAGACCCTCGTTTTGAGGAAAATATGAGAGGTGCACAAGCTGCCGGAATTCCTACGGGTGTATATTTCTTTACCCAGGCGGTGAACGAAGTGGAAGCTGTGGAAGAGGCTTCCATGGTGCTGGAACTCCTTCGTAAGTACAAGGTAGAATTTCCGGTGTTTATCGATACGGAAGGAGCCGGTGGCAACGGTAGGGCGGACGGTCTTGATGTAGAGACCCGAACCCTTGTGTGTGAAGCATTTTGCCGGACCATCGAGAATGCCGGATATACGGCAGGTGTTTACGGAAGCCGCAACTGGTATAACAACAGACTGGAAACCAAACGGTTGGACAACTACTTTATCTGGTTGGCAGAGTACCGTAGTGTACCGCTTTATCAGGGGTATTACGGAATGTGGCAGTATACCTCAAAGGGTAAGATTGACGGTATCAACGGCAATGTGGATTTGAATATATATTATTACTAGGAATGCAGTTGCATGCAGAAAGGAACAGTTATGGGAAAATTAACGGTTGAAACATGTGAAATCGAGGGCCTTAAGGTGATTACACCTGAAGTGCGCGGAGATGCAAGGGGTTATTTTATTGAGACCTATAATTATAATGATTGTAAAGAGGCAGGTATTGATGTTGTGTTTGTACAGGACAATCAGTCTGCTTCCAAGAAAGGCGTGCTCAGAGGACTTCACTTTCAGATTAATTATCCCCAGGACAAGCTTGTGAGGGTTATCAAGGGAGAAGTATATGATGTGGCTGTAGATTTGAGAGAGGGCTCTCCTACTTTTGGTAAGTGGCACGGAGTCTTGCTTTCAGAGGAGAATAAGAAGCAGTTTTTTGTGCCCAAGGGATTTGCCCATGGCTTCTTAGTGTTATCCGATTATGCGGAATTCTGCTACAAGGTATCGGACTTCTATCATCCCAATGATGAGGGTGGTTTCATGTATAATGATCCTGATATTGGTGTAGAGTGGCCTATTCCTGAGGGAATGGAATTGACACTTTCCGAAAAAGATACTAAGCATGGCAGTTTTGCAGACTATAAGAAGAAGGCTGGAAAATAGGAATGAAAGACAGGCATTTGATATGGAAGCTTGCAAAAAA
>JAAZBA010000083.1 GCA_012514045.1 Clostridiales bacterium
AGTACTGTTCTTCATACGGCCGATTTTCTCAACAGCAGGAATGGCAAAAAGCGCATTCATTGAAGCTCCTTTATCAAGAGCTTTATCAGCAAGGTGAAAATATCTAAGGATTATTTTGAGCATTCTATACTGCTTCTTTGACTGACAATAAGAATCCGTGTCACTGAAGGCATCCTGCTGTAGAAAGTCTTCGCGAATCATACGGGCAACTTCAAGGACAAGCCTGTCACCTGCAGAGAGGGAGTCTATTCCGACAAGCTTAACAATCTCTTCGAGTTCTGCTTCCTTAGAAAGCAGCTGCAGAACCTCTTCGCGCTGAAGATCATAATCCTCAGCGATGTTTTCCTTATACCAGTTTACCAGTCTGTCAAAGTAGAGAGAGTAGCTTGTAAGCCAGTTTATAGCAGGAAAGTGGCGCTTGTAGGCAAGGACACTGTCAAGCCCCCAAAACACTTTTACAATACGGAGTGTAGCCTGGGAAACAGGCTCGGAAATATCACCGCCGGGAGGCGATACCGCACCAACTGCTGTAAGTGATGCTATTCTCTCCTCGCTGCAGAGACACTGCACGCGTCCGGCACGTTCATAAAACTGGGCAAGTCTTGATGTTAGATAAGCAGGATAACCTTCATCACCGGGCATTTCTTCAAGTCGTCCAGACATTTCACGAAGAGCTTCTGCCCATCGAGACGTGGAGTCAGCAATAATAGCAACATCATATCCCATGTCTCTGAAGAACTCGGCAATTGTGATGCCTGTATAAACGGAAGCTTCACGAGCAGCAACAGGCATGTCGGATGTGTTTGCAATTAGGATTGTTCTCTTCATGAGGCTCTCGCCGCTGCGGGGATCCTTAAGTTCGGGGAACTCACGAAGAACATCTGTCATCTCATTTCCGCGCTCGCCGCATCCAACATAAACAACGATGTCAACATCAGACCACTTGGCAAGTTGGTGTTGAACAACTGTCTTTCCGCTTCCAAAGGGACCAGGAATAGCAGCAGTGCCGCCTTTTGCGATGGGGAAGAGGGTATCTACATTTCTTTGACCTGTGATCATGGGAATAGTGGGGGAGAGCTTTGCTTTATATTTGCGTTCCTGTCTTACAGGACACTTCTGAATCATAGTAACAGGTATATCGTTACCGTCCTGCGAAATAACAGCGATTATGTCGGTTACCCTGTGGAGTCCAGATTCAATACTCTTTACGGTACCTTTGACTCCCAGAGGTACCATAATCTTTGTATCAACTATGCTCGTTTCCTTTACAAATCCAAGGAAATCGCCTGTTTCAACATATTTTCCTGGCTCAACAAGAGGCTCAAATTTCCATTCCTTTTCTCTGTCGAGAGCAAGAATATTTATACCTGGGGTGATTGTGCTTCCAGCAATTTTTTTAATAGCTTTAAGAGGTCTCTGTATGCCGTCGTAAATTGTCTCTATTAGACCGGGGCCCAGTTCAACAGACAAAGGAGAGCCGGTGGATACAACTTCATCACCCGGTCCTATGCCAGCTGTTTCCTCATAAACCTGAATTGACGCCTTATCCCCGCGCATTTCGATTATTTCACCAATCAGCTTGTTGCGTCCAACGTATACAACATCAAACATATTAGCCTGGGAAAGACCTTCAGCCACAACAAGAGGGCCGGATACTTTAACTATTTTCCCTGCACCCATTATACAATCTACCTTTCATTTTAACTACTGATCGCCAAGGATATCAGCACCAACAGCGCGCACAATCGAGCGCTTTAAAGCCGATAAGCCTATGCCCATACTACCGCCCTTGCCGGGAATAAGAATAACTGCAGGAGCAATATCATCTTTATACTTCGCAATATCCGTCATTATTCTCTGAGCTAACATTTCGGTTATATAAACAACAGCATAGCCTTCCCGGGCAAGTCTGTGAAGTTCCTCTGCGCCAACTTCTGGCGTGTCTGCAAACACTGTCTCAAGACCGAGCGCTTTAAAGCCAAGAATACTGTCCCTGTCTCCGAGTACCGCTAATTTATGCATAAGTA
>JAAZBA010000077.1 GCA_012514045.1 Clostridiales bacterium
TATTTGTAAAAGGTCAGCCCTTTGTCCCTGTTTCCTTTGTTTCAACATATTTCGGACTCAATTATTCCTTTGTCAGTGATGGTCCCTTCATTCGAGTCTACAACAACAGCGCCACATATCCGGACAGTTTCCTTGGCACTGCTTTTAAAACAAGGATAAACGAAATGAAAACGTCTCTTGTTGAAGAAAACAAGATCACAACGCCTACAAACAATACTCCAAGGCCACCGATAGTGAGAAACCCACCACATGATGAAGATCCATTATCTCCGCCGGTTGAAGTTATAATACCAATTATTGATGTTTATCCAGCCTTTAATGTTTCCAATGTTGGCAGAACAAATGAGCTTCTGGACAAGCTTGCGGAGAAAAAGATACAGACAGTCTTTTTCCTATCAACATCGGATATAATCTCCCTAGACAAGCTTATAAGAAGAATATGGTTTGAAGGCCATGAAATAGGAATCCGGCTTGGAAGCCACAACATCCTTGCGGAGCTAGAGGAAGCAAATAGGCTTTTAAAAATTTTGCTTAAGCTAAAAACAAGAATCATTATGTTGCCGGAAGAAATAAAAATCAGTGAAGATGTTTCTATGCTCCTTGAGGGACAGGGCTATATGATTTGGCGAAATAATGTTAAAATTATTGAGGAAGAATCTGTCGAAATTGGGCATAATGAAAGGTATCTTCCCGATGATGAGCCTCTCGAAGGTAAATCTCCCGATGACACTATTGGCGAAGTATCTATAGAAAGGAAGAGCTACACGGAATCTATTCTTGAAGATCTCTCTGCAACAGAAGACCCTAAGGTTCTTATTCTTGATGACAGCCAGGAGACAGTTGATAATATTTCCGAACTCCTTGGATCTATTGAAAACGGACATTATAAGCTTCGTACAATTGATTCCTATACTCTGCCGATACAGTCGGTAAAATGATAACTATTGTTTGGAGCGCTATAGATGTGTAATACACTTGAAGAGCTTATGATACAGCTCGGCATAGCTAAATATCCTGAGCGCTGGGAAGGATTGTTTGATCGTGCAGTATCAGAAGCCAGTAACCTTGATATTCTGAAAGAAAACTATTTAACCCAATTGAATAAGGAGTACAGTGTCTTTTCCTCATATTTTGATACAATTATCCGTGCCGCAGAGGAAATTCGTCGTAGTTATAACTTATCTGTTTTTGTCACTCTCCTTACTCTTGCCATGGAGGACAGAAAGCTGATTTATAAGGATATGGAGTCCTTTGAGCCGCCGCTTCAGTTACATGGCGAAGGTGGAGTCGGCGCTGACATCGCCATGCTGTTCCCTTATTTTCGGTTTGTCGAGGACATGATATCCTATCTTAAACATAGAAACGTTCCAGAGTCGGTTGTATCCGCAACGGTGCATGAGCTTGAGTACTTTATCAGCGAGGGGATACCTGTACTTGGTCGTCCTCTGATGACAAAGACATATTTTTCCTGGGGACAGCTTTTTGTTGACCACAGAATAATAAGAATCGAACGTTTCAATCTCGAGTTCAGTGACCACTGTCGCATTAAAGCCGCGGTTTTCCGCTCTTGTGACGGCGATATTATAGCTATGCCCGATAAGATTATGATACACAGAAGCGGGCATGCTTTGGGTTCTTCTGGCTTTGAGGACGATGAAGGCTCATATTATGCCGAGGTTACACAGACCGATGATTATTTTGAAGGTTACGGTATTACCGAAGACGGAAAATGCACGGGGGAGAGAATCAGGTTCCCAAAGGATAAATATCGTAAAGTGCTTTCATATGGTGATCCTGTTATAAACATTCATATTCCGTCTTTTGACGATCTTTCTCCCGATTACTGTACACATTCTTTCGAAATCGCTGACAGGATTCTCAAAGATTGCTTCACTGATTTTCAATACAGGGGATATGTATGCCATTCATGGCTTCTTGAGCCGCAGCTAAAAGATCTTCTGAAGCCCGGTTCTAACATTGTCAGTTTTCGAAACCGATTTACGATTGTACCAACAAAGAGTGACGATAAAGCTGTTTTCGCCAATGCCTTCAACAGGCTTCCGGTAGATAATTACTCAAAACTTGAACCTAAAACAAGTCTTGAAAGAAACATAAAGGAACATTATCTCGCAGGCAAGCATTTGTATGAATACAATGGGTTTTTCTTCATATAACATAGAGGAGTGATGTATTATGATTAAGGTTGGTATTGTGGGAGCCCGTGGCTTCTCTGCTCTTACTGGTCTTCGTGCCCGTCCCGATGTAGAAATTACAGCATTCTGCGACCTAAATGAGGACTTACTCAAGGCAAAGTCTCAGGAACATAATATTAAGCACACTTATAGAGTGTTCGAAGATATGCTTGAGGCAGACATTGACGCGGTTTGGATAGCATCACCTATGCAATGCCACGTCCCGCAAGCTATAGCTGCCCTCGAGGCAGGAAAGCATGTTATGAGTGAGGTTGTGGCAGGTATATCTATTGATGAGCTTTGGTGGCTTATCGAGGCAGTTGAGTGTTCCGGAAAGATATATATGTTTGCGGAGAATACTTGTTATTATCCCTACGTTCAGCAGGTACGTGAAATGGTTCGCAAGGGACTGTTCGGAGAACTTTACTATGCGGAATGTTCCTATATTCATGATATAACTGATATTATAGTATATCCCAATGGTAAGCGTTCATGGCGTTATTACTGGCAGCTTGGTACCCATGGTGCGTTTTATCCGACTCACAGTCTCGGTCCTGTCATGCAGTGGTTTGAGGACGATAGAATCGCTTCTATCGCAGCTTTTGGCTCGGGACATCATGTACGTCCTGATTTGAGAAATGAAGATACTACCCTTGTAATGTGCAGGCTTGAAAGCGGTAAACTTGTCAATCTTAGAGTAGACTGTCTCTCACCTCGTCCTGTTCCAAGTACAGTTTATTTCCAGCTTCAAGGCACTAAGGGAGTCTTTGAGACATTACGAGGCTGTGGTGATGTAAACAAGATATGGTTTAAGGGTATGGAACAGCCCGAAGATGCCAACGGCAGAATGTACAGACCTCTTTCAGACTTTACAGACTATCTTCCCGACCGATTCAAAAACGCCAGCGAAGACCAGAAGAGCTCCACCCATGGCGGCTCAGACTTCTTCATTGTGGACGATTTTATCAACGCGATTAATACAAATACACAGCCTGAATGCAACGTTTATAAGGCTTGTGAATGGACTTCTGTGGGACTTCTCAGTGCCCTAAGCGTAACAAACAATGGCCGTGAAATCGAGATTCCAAACTTCAGAAAAAATATGCCAAGAGAGGAGCAGTTCATCAAGCTATGAAAAAAAAATTAATTTCCACTATAGAATTGAGAAAAGACGAACTTTTTAATCTGCTTGGAGACCTTGTAAAGATTAATTCCGAGAACTTTGCTTCCAGCGGAAATGAGCTTGAGTGCGCAGAGTTTGTTCGAGATTATCTTACAGATATAGGTGTCGAGAATCTTATGTATTCACCTGATGATATCAAGGGTATAAAGGAACATCCCGACTATCTTGCCGGACGAGCGCTTGAAAACCGTCCCAATACTACCGGGATTATTAGATCGAAAGATTCAAAGCGCAGTCTTATGCTTGCAGGACATTCCGACACAACTCCTATCGGCAACATATCTGCATGGAGCTTTTCGCCTCTTTCAGGTGAAGTGCGTGA
>JAAZBA010000285.1 GCA_012514045.1 Clostridiales bacterium
CGCAGACCGCCATTGAGCTTGCACCGGAAGGCACCGGCTACCGCGCAAGGACGCGCTTCGCCAAGTTCTTCAATCTCCCTGAATTGATGACCCTGTTCAAAGAGGCTGCGGATATTAAGACCTCTGACCAGCTCAATCTTCCCACGCCAACAGCCGTCTATCACAACGAGGTGGCGCAGCCTACAGAAATCCAGAAGGAAATGGTGCAGGAGCTTTCCGAGCGTGCCGCCAAAGTACACGCACAGCTTGTAGACCCGAGCACCGATAATATGTTAAAGATAGTGCGCTGCTAAGCGCAAAAGTGTATCTCCCCCGCAGGGGGACGTTATTAAAAGTGAATAATGGGAACAACCAACTTACTTGGCGAGGAAACTCAAAGAGGACAATCGCATGTTGGTAAAGCGGATAAGAGGCTAATCGCAAAGCCTTGATGTTCCGCAAGTTCCGCGTCCTATGGCTAAAGCTAAACTGCCTGAATCTTAGTTCCGACTTGGTGCAAAGCATCGCCCACCGGAAAGCGATTGATACCGGTGTCATTGTATGCTCGCTGTTGTTGATTTTGAGCGAGTAACTTTTTGCAATGAAAGAGCGCACAGTGAGTGCGAATAAAGGAACGAACAAGGAGCCTAAGGGATGCTCGATACGTACACTTTTGACGAATAGCAGGATGGCCTAAAGGGGGCGACCCCCATGGTCACGGAGTCACCATAGTAGTCAGAGCAAGGGAAAGCCTTGTACGTGGCGAAGGGTGACAGGTAATTTCGATTTGTTAGAAAGGAGTAGGTGCGTGAGATGCGTACAGCCCAAACTGTTTTAACGGTCATTCAAGAACGTGGAAAGCAGAGAAAACCCATTGAAAGAGTATACAAACTCTTGTTCAACCGTGATATCTATCTGAATGCCTATGCGAAGTTATACCCGAATAACGGCGCAATGACAAAAGGTGTTACAGATGAAACGGTTGATGGAATGTCAATCCAGAAAATTGACAAAATGATTGAACTTCTCAGAGAAGAAAAGTACCAATGGAAGCCGGCAAGGAGGGAATATATTCCGAAGAAAAACGGGAAGAAGCGTCCTTTGGGTATTCCTACATGGGGAGACAAGCTGTTGCAGGAAGTGATGCGTGAAATTCTGGAAGCATATTATGAGCCGCAGTTCAGCGAGCATTCCCATGGTTTCAGACCAGGAAAGGGATGTCATACCGCATTGCAGGAAATTCAGGTGTGGAAAGGTACTCGATGGTTTATTGAGGGGGACATTTCCAAATACTTTGACACAATAGACCACGCTGTGCTCTTGAAAATACTTGAGAAAAATATCCATGACGGACGATTTATCCGTCTCGTGTCTAACATGCTGAAAGCCGGATACTTGGAGGACTGGAAGTTCAATCGAACAATCAGCGGAACCCCGCAGGGCGGAGTGATTAGCCCGTTGTTAGCAAATATCTATCTCAACGAATTCGACCAGTGGATAGAGAAAACCATAATTGCTCGGAATACGAGAGGCAATAGGCAAAAATCAAACCCCGTCTACAACAGGTTAAATGCTGAAATAAGCAAAGCAAGAAAAGGCGGTGATTTGCAAACCGCACACCGGCTTGAAGTGGAGCGGCGAAGCATTCCCTCGGTTGATGCGCATGATGAGAACTACCGCAGGTGTCGCTATGTTCGGTATGCAGATGATTTTCTAATTGGATTCACAGGCTCAAAGGCTGATGCGGAAAGAATTAAGGCAGAAATGCACGATTTCTTAAAGCAGGAGCTCAACTTAGAGCTGTCCGAAGAGAAGACTTTAATTACCAACGCAAGCGCACAAGCGGCTAAGTTCCTCGGATATGAAATTAAAGCGCAAAGGGTGAATGACTATATTGACCCTAAAGGACGCAGAGGTGCAAATGGTGTTATTGCGTTACTTGTGCCGGCAAAAGTCATTGAGGACAAATGTAATTCGTTCATGCGAAACGGGAAGGTAACGCACAGAAATGCCTTGCTTAACGATGACGATTTCTCTATCGTTCAGCGATTCCAGCAGGAGTACAGAGGTTTAGTCCAATACTATGTTTTGGCACAAAATCTGTCATGGTTTTCCAAGCTCTATTGGGTCATGGAAACAGCTCTGTTGAAAACGCTGGCTTGCAAACACAGGTCGTCTATCAATAAGCAGAAAGCAAAATACAGAACCACCACTACAAGCACAAGCGGCAAAACGGTTCCATGTTTACAGGTTACTGTGCCCCGTCCATACAAGAAGCCTCTTGTCGCAACGTGGGGCGGTATTTCCCTTGTTCACAAGCGAAAAGCCGTTATTGAGGATGCTCCCTACAAGGTGTACGGTGGACGAACAGAACTCATAAAGCGGTTAATGGCCGACACCTGTGAGCTGTGCGGAAGTAATAAGAATATTGAGGTACATCATATTCGTAAGTTGGCTGATGTCAAAAACAAAGGGCTACCTAATGCGCCTACATGGGCGCAGGTTATGGCGGCAAGAAATAGAAAAACGCTCGTGGTATGTCGGGAATGCCATAAAGCGATACACAATGGGACAATAAATAAACCACTTTCTTGAAATGAAATTACTGGGGAGCCGGATGATGCGAAAGTATCAAGTCCGGTTCCGTGGGGGGATGACGGAAAAGGAGCAATCGCTACCTCGTCGGCATCCTACCCGACACGTCGGACGGGCGCAAGCTGGGGCTTGACCAGCGTGTTATCAATCCGGATCTGCCGGACGATCCCAATAGCAAAGTCAATATGTGCGTGAATAACATCGCGCAGATCTATGAAGACGGAAAAGCGGACAGGCTGACCCAGCTCGTGTTCTGCGACATTTCCACTCCCAAAACGACTCCTACACAAAGGGCGGCAAAGACCGCAGGCGGAAATCTGGACAGCCCGGAAATGAACGCTCTGGAACGGCTGATTGAAAGTGAAAATCCCGATGAACCCGGTTTCACGGTTTATGATGACATTAGAGAGAAGCTGGTTGCCCGAGGCGTTCCCAGAGAGGAAATCGCGTTTATCCACGAAGCGAATACCGAAACGAGAAAGAAAGAGCTGTTTGCGAAAGTCCGAAACGGTCAGGTACGTGTGCTTATGGGCTCCACCTTCAAAATGGGAGCCGGTATGAACGTACGTGCGACTCGTTCGTAACTGAAAAGGTTACGCTCAAGTCAAAATCTATAAAGATTGAAAGGAGCTTGATAATTGATTTGAAGAACTGATATTCCGACAGGTGGAATGAAGGGGTAACGCCCGGAAACGCCTGCCTTGATACTGCGGTGTGCGGTAAGATTTGCAGAAATTGAACCGTACAGAGCCCGCTGAAGTCGGCGGAAGTCTGTCCAAACAGGCAGAAATGTGCTGTGGAAAGCGTCCCAGCGGTGGGGTGTGCAGATGATACGCCGGAGGTCTATAAAATCCCTATGGTGAGGATGTCATAAATGACCGACGAAGTCCGAGTGTTAGGGTCTATAGCGTGATATGGCAGAAATGTCATAGTCGTAAATTTACGGCGTGCGTGAGGTTGAGTAAAAATGGACGTTATGAAAAACCTTGGAATGTTACAGGCATTCCCCAGCGCACAGGCTCATAGGACAACCTAAGGGGATTATGTACAGATAGGAATATCGGAACGAGGAAAGGTCGGAACGCTGAGTGTCTGCACACTATGAAGCGGTAGTCACGAAAAATCAGTAAATGAAACAAGTGGCTTTTATCCTGACTGAGAGCGGCGGCATGACCGATGATACCCTTGTAATGAGGGTGGAGGAACAGCCGCCAGTCATTTACAAATAACGATTCTAAAAAGCAATATTCAAAGGTTCGAGTAAGACTAAGAAAGGCGAAAGCCGACTTTGACAGGGAAGAAACTGCTCAAACGCCAAAAGCTGAGGAACAACGAATACTATGATATGCAGTCGGTATTCGATGAACTGTATGAAAACAGTCTTGCGAAGCGTGAATTTAAGAACCTTGTCAGCATTATCACAACAGAAGAAAATATCAGGTTAGCATATAGGAATCTGAAAAAGAACGCTGGAAGCAAAACGCCGGGTACGGATGGGAAAAACATCGCAGACCTTGCCAAAATGAGCGAACCGGTATTGATTCAACTGGTACAAAGAAAACTTGCGTGGTATCAGCCTCAGTCTGTCAGACGAAAAGAGATACCCAAAGGAAACGGAAAAACCAGACCGTTGGGTATTCCGACAATCATGGACAGACTGATTCAGCAATGCGTTCTGCAAGTGATGGAACCAATCTGCGAAGCAAAATTCTGTGAAACAAGTAACGGTTTTCGCCCCAACAGAGGTGTTGAAAATGCGTTGGCACAGGCTGAAAAGCATATGCAACAAGGAAATCTTCATATCGTCATTGACATTGATATAAAAGGTTTCTTTGACAATGTAAATCATGGGAAGCTTCTGCGTCAAATTTGGGCAATGGGTATCCATGATAAAAAGCTGCTGAGCATCATATCAGCTATGCTGAAAGCCGAGGTTGCCGGTATAGGTTTCCCGGAAAAAGGAACACCGCAGGGCGGAATCATCTCTCCATTGCTATCCAATATAGTTCTGAATGAACTGGACTGGTGGATAACAAGTCAATGGGTAGGAATGCCCACAAGGCATGAATACAGCGGAAGAATCCACGCAAATGGTACAAAAGACCAGTCAAAGAAGTATCGGGAACTCAGAAAAACCAAGCTGAAAGAGTGCTATATCGTAAGATATGCCGATGATTTCAAAATCTTTTGCAAGAGGCACAGCGATGCCGTGAAATTGTTTGAAGCCACAAAGGCGTGGCTGAAAGACCGGTTGGAACTTGATATAAGTCCAGAAAAGTCAAAAATTGTGAACCTGAAACATGAATACTCGGATTTTCTGGGATTTCAAATCAAGGTTCATAAAGGCAAAAACAACAAGTATGTGGTCATATCGCATATTTCGCCCAAGGCATTGGACAGAATCAAGGACACTGCAAAAGAAAAAATCAAAGCTATTCAGCACTCATCCGGTGATGCGGATGAATTCAAAGGCATAAACGACTACAACAGTTTTGTTATGGGTATCCATAATTACTACTGTATGGCAACCGCCGCATCCTCGGATATACAGCGATTAGCGTTTGAAATTAAGATTTCTATAAAAAACAGGTTACAGGAACGAGTAAAGCGACGAAACGACCAGGCAATACCCGAATATGCCAAAAGGTACTCCAAAAGTAAGGAAGTTCGATATATAGGCAAGAACATCCTTTTGCCGATTGGCTATATTCAGCACCATCCGCCAATCCATAAAAAGAAATTGGTGAACAAATACACCGTTGAAGGACGGGCGGAAATACACAAGAATCTGGAGAGTGTGAACATGACAACACTGCACATTCTCATGAGAAATCCCATAATGAGCGCCACCGTGGAGTATAACGACAACCGCATATCTCTTTATGTGGCACAGCAAGGAAAGTGCGCTATCACAAAAGAGCCGCTATTCCCGGATGAAATCCACTGTCACCATAAAAAGCCAAAGTCGCTGGGCGGTGGTGACAACTACGCGAACCTGATAATTCTTCATGAACGCATTCACAAATTGATTCACGCAACGCAGAAAGAAACAATATCTGCAATTATGCAGACCGTACAGTTGAATAAACAGCAACTTGAAAAGCTGAATAAGCTCAGAAAGTCAGCTGGAAACAAGGCTATTTCGTTTGAGCAGAAAGACCCCTGTTGCGGATTAGAATGACGATTTGAAAATGATGGAAAGCCGTGTGAGTGGAAACGCTCATGCACGGTTTGGAGTGGGGGAAAATCCGGAGGTGAGTTCACCAAAGGATTACCTATCACTATAGGACAGGCTTGTGGC
>JAAZBA010000266.1 GCA_012514045.1 Clostridiales bacterium
GAAAAATGTCTGGAGCTTGAAAGTGCAGGCAAGAAAATCCGTGCGGAGGAGGAAGTGCCCGACCAGACAGCTTTTATTGAAAGTAATCACAGTCTGACCATGCAGTTATATGAAGAAACCATAAAAGCAGCAGAAGAATACCTCGGAGGAATAAACAAAGGATGAAAAGACTTCTGATAGTAGACGATGACAATATGAATTGTGTGATGGCGGAATATGCGCTCAGCAAAGACTACGAAGTGTTTGCGGTAAATTCCGGTTCGGCGGCTTTATACTTTTTGGAAAATGAGCCGGTGGATTTGATTCTGATGGATATTGAAATGCCGGAAATGAGCGGTAAGGAAGTGGCCAGCAAGATAAAGGAAAATCCTAAGTGGAGTAAGATTCCCATAATCTTTTTGACGGCAGATTCTGACCCCAAAACGGAGGCGGAATGTCTGTCCTGGGGAGCGGATGATTTCATCACAAAGCCCTTTGTACCCCTTGTTATGAATACCCGTGTCAGCCGTATTCTGGAAGTTTATGAGCTTAGGAAGGATTTGGAGAAGCAGCTGGAGAAGCGCACAAAACAGGCGGAGGTGGCGACGCTGAAGTCTCAGACCGATGCGCTTACCAAGCTGTATAACAGAGATTATCTGGAACTGCGCTTGAATGAGTTTCTGGGTGAAGGCGGTGTTGGAACCCTGTTTATGATGGACTTAGATGATTTTAAGACCATGAATGACACCTACGGACATATCATGGGTGATAAAACCCTCCAGTATTTTGCCGCAGTGTTAAAGGAGTACGCAAGAGAAGAAGATATTGTGTGCCGTTTGGCAGGAGATGAGTTTGTTACCTTTTATACAGGACTAAAAGACAGGGATGTGGCGGCAAAGAAGGCAGAGGGAATCATTAAAACCTTTTCCGAAAAGATGGAGGAACTTGGATACGGTGGAATAGTATCGGTGTCCGTCGGTATTATGATAGCACAGGAAAATGATGAATATCAGGAGCTCTACAACAATGCGGATAAAGCACTTTACTGTGTGAAAAATAATGGTAAGAATGCGTATCATTTCTATGATGAGAACAATGATACTATCACGGAAGTAAGCACTGTTATGGACTTGGAATATGTAAGCAATATGATGGAGAAGGGTTTGTCTGAAAAGCGAGGCGTCTTCCATCTGGCCTATGATGAGTTCAAGAACGTGTATGATTTTATCTCCCGCTGTGTAGCCCGTAAGAAGCAGAAGGTACAGTTGGTATTGTTCACTATGAAGATGCGTAACAAGGATGTGGATACCTCCATTGAGGATGTTATGCAGCTTTGGGAGGAGTCTCTGATTTGCTCCCTGCGCAGCGTGGATACCGGAACCAGATACAGCAGCAGCCAATACATCGTTATCTTTATGGATGCCGATTTGGAGAACGGAAAGGCGGTTGCCGAGAGAGTTATTAATAGGTTTTATGATGAAAACATAGGTATAGAGGATATTCTAAAGGTAGCTTATGATATCCGCACCATGGAGCCGAAGGTGTAGAGGAAAATTGGCGCGACGTGATTCGAACACGCGGTCTTCGCTTCGCTACGGTCGGTCCAGGGCCGAGGTCCCCCGGACCTCGTGGACCCTCTGCGTCCGAACGAGTGCATTCGCTCCGCTAGAGGTCGCAGCTCCGAATGAAGTAACGTGGAAAAGAAATAGCCCCTACAAATGTAGGAGCTATTTCTTTTATCGGCGCGACGTGATTCGAACACGCGACCTCTGCGTCCCGAACGCAGCGCTCTACCAAGCTGAGCCACGCGCCGTTATTCAACATTAAAATAATAAATAAAAAGCCATTGATTGTCAAGTGAAAAACGAATATTATTAAACATATATAAAAGAAAAATTTTTTAGAAAAACAGCGAATCAAAGCAATATTTCTGCAACTAATAGAGTAAAGGCGCCAAGGGTGGCAGAAAGGAGGAGCCTCTGTGATGGAGTTTGGTCAGGATTTTGAGCAGCAGTGTGAAGAATATTTGTCATATTTGTATGGACAGGCAGAGCATTTATACAGTGATTGTACGGACCTTGATGTGCTGGTGCAGGATTCCTTTATGGCATTCATTGACAAGCTGCATAAGGGTGAAGCGGTGGAGCACCCCAAGGGCTTTTTGACAGCGGTTTTAAAGAATAAGTATAACGGCTGGCTGCGTGAGAAGTATAAGAAGTCGATTGTGGAATACAGTGATGACACTATAACAAATTATGCTGATGTGATAGAAGATAAGGAACAGGCAGAGCTGCAATCTGAGGAATACACCTCGGTCCGCCGGGAGATAGGGCGGCTTATCAGAATTTACAGAGAGGTGACTGTGAGACATTACGTGCATGGACATACGGTAGATCAGATTGCAATGGATTTAAAGATTCCCAGAGGAACAGTGCTGTCAAGGCTTTCAACTGCGCGGGATCAGATCAAAGAGGGACTTGAAAATATGGAAAAGTATTCGCAATTCAGTTATGAGCCAAAGTCAGTAAGAATAGGTATTTTTGGACATGTAGGGATTAGGGAGGAACCCCATTCGCTGATAAGCTCGGATATTGAGTCCAATATTTTGATTTTGGCTTATGAAAACCCGGTGTCAGTGAGAGGTATTGCAGACACCATGGGTATGCCAAGTGCGTATATTGAGCAGACCATCGAAAAGCTTGTGAAGGGTGAGCTGATGGGGAGGACATCAAGTGGTCTTGTGTATACCAGATGTTTTATGCAGCGGTATGAGGATTCCTTTGGAGATATACCGGCCCAGGAGAAGCTTGCAGAAAAGCATGCGTCACAGGTCTGGGATATCGCATGGAAGCATTTTGAACCCCTCACGAAGAGAGCTGAATTTGAGGAAATGACGGAAAAACAGAAAGCAACCTTACTTTTATTTCTAATGCATCAGATACTGGGAAAAGCAATTGATAGATGCGTGGCAAACTATGTATATATGCCCAAAGAGATACCGGAGAGACCCAATGGGGGAAGATGGCTTGCTATGGGAACCATAACCGAGAACGGTCAGTCAAGAGACAACATATATGATGCTTCCGGTCCGGTAATGTTTGGTTACAGTAAAGAGGAAAACGATGAACCCGACTGTATCATGGCAGATTTTCAGTCGGTGTTCGGAGAAGCCCATGGGGCATATAGGCGATTGAAGTACGATTGCTCTTTGCGAAGTATTTTGCGTTTTTTTGCCTCGTTTTTACCCTGTGATGTAAAGACTGATAAAAAGCAACTGTATGAGCTGATACCTGATTTTGAAAAGCTGGGTATATTTACGAGAGATGCGGACGGAGAGGCGAGGCTGGATATACCGGCGTTAACCTTTGAGGAAGCCGAATGCTGGACAC
>JAAZBA010000111.1 GCA_012514045.1 Clostridiales bacterium
ATATATGTTCTGTAAAACACCATCTACATTGTATCATCATATTGTCGATACGTCAACACGTTTCGGCATCTAAAAATAAGAGCGCGCCGTTTTCCGTGCTCCGCTTACCGTACTGGCTTCTCTGTATCTGTACTCAGAATAGAAGAACAATCAACGTTGAATACCCATCACCCTACCATCATCATATCCATCTGTAAAGAACTTAGAGTACTCACACTGTACAGACTATTGATAATACCAATCACGACATCAAATTAGAATTTGCCGGGTTTCTTATCGGACATATCCTTCTCTTCTTTCCATACCAACTCGATATCAATGGGTGCAAAACACTCCTGCTGGCTGCCCGATGCCTCTTCATGGGCACTTAGTTGATCAAAGAGAATCAATTGAACACCACTTTTTGAGATGTCATCCTCTCCGAAAAGTGACGAGTAAGAAAATGTGATGCGCCTTACTTGCTCCGAAGACCCATCGATAGGCTTCCACCGGCTGAACACAATCTCCTCACCGGAATTATTCTTGTGTGTAAGAGTATCTCCCTGTACGACATTTGCACCGATGATTGTCTGCGCCGATTTATAAAGATCTGACTGTTTGGACAGCGGAGCGCCGTGGGCAGCTCCGTAGTAATCTAAAAACAGCTCAAGCATATTTTGTCTGGCAACCGCCAGATTGTCCTCCAAAAACTCGATGCCATAGATACTTGATAAGGCCCAAAGCGCGTATTTATTCCATGAGTCTCCGCTGTGATTCTCAGTAACAAATCGCAGTTTTATATCTTCGATGGTGAGCAAGAATGCACCCTCGCCGGCGCTGGGTTCAAGAAAAGTCGCAAATAGGTCCTCGGTCTTTTCCTTGATCCCCGGAATGGCAATCATCTTGTCTACCACCCACTGAGGCGTAAAGACTTCACCGTGCTTTTGAACACGATGCTTCGATTTCATCAATACAGGGTTCTTTTTGTCCATCATACTATATGTAAGCCGGCTATTTATCATCAATGGCCGCCTCCTTCGCTTATCTTTACCAACTAATTTCTCTCAACAGTGTTGAGAGTTTTTCAACCTTTTATGCCAAGGTAACGGTTCTGTATTTTAACGATACGCTGTACTATATATCCACTCTTGCAAATAACTATAACACGTGTTCTAATATTTTCCAATATACAGGGATATTTTCTGAGTAATTCAATAGCTATAAGCTATCGTTATCAGACAGGTATAACCTTGGCAATGAAATGTGCTGTAAATTCACAGTTGTATTTTACAGCCATGCGGCCTATAATATAAACAGAAAGGAGCTGATAAATTTGCCAAACATTAAGCCAATCTCCGATTTGCGCAATTATAGTGAGGTATTGCGTAATGTGGCCGCAGGTGCTCCGGTTTTTTTAACAAAAAACGGACGTGGAAAGTACGCTATTGTAGATATGCAAGACTATGAGAAAACACAGGCTACCCTCCGTCTTATAAACGAGCTTGTAAAGGGCAGAAAATCCGGCGAGCAGGAAGGCTGGTTAGAGCCAGAGGATATGAGGGCGCATTTCCGTGCAAAAACAGATGAAGTATAAGCTTCTCTACTCTACTCAATCACGCAGAGACTTAGATGAAATATGGGATTATATTGCGACGGAGCTTCAAAAACCTTCTGCCGCTACGCGTATCGTAAACGCAATTCTGGATTCATCTAGCCGCCTAATAGACTTTGCTGAGATAGGTACATCCCTGTCCTCAATTGCCAATGTGGAGAGTGACTACCGATTTCTTGTGCACGGAAATTATCTTACATTCTATCGGGTGCATGGCGATAAGATCTATGTGGATCGCGTGCTCTATGGTCGCCGAGATTATCTGCATATCCTGTTCGGGGATGCTCTGGAAGAAGAATAGTAGAATAGAAGTCGCTCAAAACCTTACAACTTCTGCCCTTGACACTGTGCCTTCTGCGCACGGTGCCGAGCCTGTTGCTCATCTCTAAACAGATACTGTAAAATCACATAAGACATCACGACTACAACAATATAAATGATAAAAACCGGGAGGTACGATCCCCTTAAATCCGCGACGATTCCGGGCAATGAGCCTCCAAGAACGGCTCCCAACGTAAAAAGAATTTTAAT
>JAAZBA010000029.1 GCA_012514045.1 Clostridiales bacterium
CGTCCCTATACTTTGAAACGTTGAGAAGAGATGTTGAGAGGAGACCAAAAGTCGAAGGCTTTATTACAGCGTCACCTAAAGTTACCTCACGTGGTATAAAGTCCGGCACACCCATGAGTACGCTGTCCTCAAAGAACTCGTAGAATTCCGCATATGAGGCAATCTGTCCTGTGGCATAGCGCACCATAAGCTGAGTCACACTTCCCATTATATCGTTCTCCGGGATGGTGGACACGCCTGTGTAAAGATCGCAGAGCATGAATATCATGGAAGGCGGAATACCGAGAAGCTTCTTCATTCCGTCAACATCTATAAGTGATATTGCATCGTAACCACGGCGTTTAATTTTATTAGAAATAGCAAGAGCATATCTCACCGCCTGTTCAATGGGCTCGTCTGGGCATTCGGAGGTGAACACAAATTTATCACGAACAAAGGCAATGCCTTTCTTTATCTCTTCCTCATCGATCTTTGCTGCTTCTAGGTACATCTCAAGCATTTCAAAAGGTTCGACCTCAATACCGATTTCACGTCTCAGACTCAGTCCATCAAACATAGTGCTATATAGCAGCATGTCACGATAACCCATTGTACCTATACGAGCGTCACGCAGCTTGTTTGCGGCGTAGGCGGCTGTAACATAGGCTTTTATTTCTTCTATTGGAGGAGCCTTGTCAATGACGCTGTAGACAAAACGGAAAGTATATCCCATATCCTGCATTGTAAAACGAAGGGCAGTGGTACCAGCCTGGTCAGCTGTGGAGACAATTCTGTCGCCCTCACGCCATCCACAAAGACCCCACAGTACCATAGGAGTATGCCTGAATTTGTCAATTACTTTTATAACTGCATGGGTTGGTATCCATCCGGCAAGACAGACAATGAGAGCGTCAAAGTTGTGTCCTGATAGTTCAGAAATCGCTCTTTTAGCATCGGCGTATTCCTCGTCATCTGTTACCGGAGCAGTTGTTACGATCTCGCAGTTAAGTTCTGACAATACATCGAGAGCCTCATCACACTTGCGAATAATAACATCTTTCGGTGTATTAACCTCTCCGAAGCCAATAAAACCAATCTTCATTATGTATACCTCCAAACTTTTGTTATATCTAGTATTCACTTTATGTGTATTATAATGTAGAAATACTGCTTTGTCAAGGTAAATCCCGAATGTTGAGAATGAACTCTATCATCAAAATAATAGCTAATGAATGTGGTTTATGATTTAAGAAACATAATAAATAATACCGCTGTGAGTTGAATTTCAAATCCAATTCACAGCGGTTGCGTTTTTCTTGTTTACAGAATAGCGGCAACTCCGCCTTTCTCAAGCATTCTATCGGCAAATTCACAGAGAGTATCGAGCACCTTGGGATATTCAAACATATTTCTTCCAAACAGATGAGCATCGGATAGCATATCCTTGAAGGCGTCCTTGGTACTAATACCAGATTTTGCTTTTTCAGCGCATTTCTTCATGAGCTCAATAGAGGGGTCGTCTTCCAGCTTATACTCGACGCCTTCGTCATCGTAGGCAAGGCAGTACCTTAGAATTCCGGCTACAGGCTTGAGTATTACGGAAATATTCTTCTGTCCTTCGTCATACGCATCCCAGTATGTATCCATCAGTCTGGGCAGAATCTTTGTAGAGGCATTAAGTGCGATTCTCATCGGATCATCGGGGATATTCGGATTGTTTAGACGCTTGAAGGTATCAGATTCAAAGGTGTCAACGCTTATGCCTGAAGGCTTGGCAATTACAGATTTGA
>JAAZBA010000376.1 GCA_012514045.1 Clostridiales bacterium
TGCATTTCTTCTCTTAAAACGTTAATCGCTTTCACAAGCTGTGGATCCTCGTCTCTTGCCAAAAGCCGCAGGCTGCCAAGCTGCTCCGGGGTCAGGGATACCTCATAATCTGGAGTAACTCCGCCGTCCTTGAGGCTCTTACCGCTGGGCAGGAAATATTCGTTAACGGAAATACCTATGGCAGAGCCGTCAGAAAGCTTATAAACATGCTGAGCATAACCTTTTCCTACAGTGGGCATTCCCACAAGAGGAACTCCCTCTGTCTCTTGCAAAACCGCGGCAAAAAATTCCGCCGCGCTGTAGGAATATTCGTGAACTACAACTACCATTGGCATGTCCAGCTTATATGCGTCGGAAATCAGGGTTTCCGAGACTCCGAACCTGTCTCTTGTACCGATTATTGTACCCTCACCCATTAGGCGGTTGAGCATATCAGCCATTACGTGCATATATCCTCCGCCATTCATTCTCACATCAAAAATAAAACCCTTGGCGCCGGAATTCACAAGGGATGTAAGCACCTCAGCAAAGGAATCCTGTACACCCTCGTCAAAATGTTTTATCATAATGTAGCCTATTTCATCGTCCATCATTTCAAAGGTGAGATTTGTGTCGTGGACTATGCCCCGGGTTATAGTCACTTCTTTCGGAGTATCACTTCCGTAGGAATAAACTGTAAGCACAACATCCGTGCCCTCTTTGCCTTTAACACGGCTTATGGTACCTTCATAGCCTAGCTCGGAAACCGGAATGCCGTCGACTGCGGTTATTGTATCACCATAGCGAAGTCCGGCTTTCATAGCGGGAGAATCTACAAATACATCCACAATCTGGATATAACCGTTTTCATCCTGTACGCAGGTGGCACCGATACCGGCATATTCTGCATACTGCTCATTCATTATATAGTCATACTGTTCGGCTGTGTAATAATATGACCAGCCATCAGGAAGCGATCTCATAAGCGCCCAAGCCATGGCGTCGGCGGATTCGTTATAATCGTATTCGATTATATACTGCCGGTCGATATATTCATTTATCTCCGTCAGCTTATCGAAGGCGGCTTGTTTTTCCTCCAGCGCCTCTATTCTTTCGTTAAAGACCATGAAGGTTATTGCAAACGTAACCACTGCGGTCATCAGTACAACGGACAGAATAGTAGCTACCCTGTTTTTTCTCATACACTTCTCCCGTTTTATATTTTCACCTGAAACATATTTTATCCTGAGCGGGATATTCTCCCGCTCAGGATGATTATAAAGCTATTAAATCCTCAAAACAATAGCTTATGAGTAAACAATCTTTGCACATATTATTACGGACTTACGTACTTTGTCGGATTTACATAACCGCCGTTTTTAATAACGCTGAAATGGAGATGGTTTCCTGTGGACTGGCCTGTGTTGCCTACAAGTCCCACAACTGTGCTTGTGGTTACCTTTTGGTTTTCCTTTACTGATACCCTGGAAAAGTGTCCGTAAAGGGTCTGGTAGCCGTTGCCATGGGAAATAATCACACGGTTGCCGTAAGCCTTGTTGTAGCCTACACTTACCACCGTGCCATCAGCTGCGGCATAAACCTTGGTGCCCTTGGGCGCAGGCATGTCAATTCCGGTATGCTGAGAATAAACGCCCGTTATCGGATGGTTTCTCATGCTATAGCCGGAGGAAATCGTGGTATATCCGGGAATTGGCCAAAGCATGGAACCTCCGCTGTAGGAGCTGGAGGATGAGTTCTTGGCAGCTTTTTCCGCCGCAGCCTTCTCCGCCGCAAGCCGTGCAGCTTCTCTCTTCTTTGCTTCCTCCGCAGCTTTTCTTCTTCTTTCTTCCTCTTCCGCCTTCTTGATAGCGGCTACTACATCTGCGATTTCCTTCTCAAAATCCTTCTGAGCCTGGATTACCTCGTTGATATCTGCCTGGGTATACTCCTCCTGAGACTGAATCTCTTCAATGAGTTTCTCAAGCTCAAGAGTTTGCGTAGTCAGGTCACGCTCAAGCTGCTCGTAGTCGGCTTTAATACCTCTCTGTTCCTCACGATCCGCCTCAAGTCCCTGCTTCAGCTCAGCTATATATTCCCTTGTGGAAGCAAGGTTCTTCATAAGATTTTTATCGTAGGTAGCAATGGCTTCGGCGGCTTCAAGCTTCGCGTATACTGTGGTAAGGCTTCCCGAAGATAAAATAAGCTCAAGAGTACTGACGCTGTCGTTTTCATACATAGCCCGTATTCTCGTCTTAAACGATTCATACTGCTGCTCTTCGTTGGCTATGGCAATTTCAAGCTCTTTAGTACGCTCCTCTATGAGAAGCGACAGCTGATTAATCATCTCGGTTGTGATATCTATCTGCTCAAGGGTTGCGTTTATCTGCTGCTCCGTTGTTGTCTTCTGCTCAAAAAGAGAAGCTTTTTCCTCACCCAGAGCCGCAAGCTCATTTTCAAGTCCCTTGCGTTCAGCGGTTACCTCCGCCAGCTGACCCTGAAGATCCTTAAGCTTTGCTTTATCACTGGCAATTGACGCATAGGCAAAAAGATAGGACATGACACCCAGGAGGATGCTTAGGAACATCATCACCGCTAGGATAATTGATATTAACTTAACTGCTTTCTTTGACAATTGACGCTCTCCTCCCTGATACTATACCCTGAGGAACTTCCTTATGCTAGCTACACTGCCTGTGACGCCGATGACTAAGGCTGTGACCATATATGCTATTAGATACAGGAACATATATTTACTGAATTCTGCTATTTCGATTATGGGAAGCTGGGCAAATTTTGAGCCGGAAATATAGTAACATATAATCCACTGCAGAATAAAAGCTATACCTGCCGCTATCTGGCTGATGATTATGCTCTCGATTATAAAGGGAGCTCTGATAAACGCGTCTGTGGCGCCTATCATCTTCATTATGCCGATTTCTTCCCTTCTGTCGAATGTGGCAAGCTTGATGGTGTTTGAAATAAGAAAAACGGACACCATACCGAGAAGTACCACAAAGCCCACAGATACTCCCTGAAGGACGTTTTTGATGTTTACAAGAGCATCCATCGCGTTCTTCGAGGAATGAACCGTAGCAATTCCCCTGAGGGATTCAACAGCGGCAAGTGTCTCATCGTATTTATCTATATCCATTACCACAATTCTGAAGCTGTGGCGAATGGGATTGTCATATTCAAGACCATCAAGAAGATACGCCTCCTCGCCAAACTCTTCCTTAAGCTCCTGAAGACCTCTGTCACGGTCGATAAAGTCAACACCGCTGACATTTGATATATTTCTTACCTTTGTCTCCAGTGCCGCCACCTCCTCATCTGAGAAGGTCTCGTCTACATAGGCTCTTATGTCTCCCAGATCACCCATTGAGGCTATAGTCTGGTTGAGACTCAGTACAAGAAACGCTATTGAGCCGGTAAGAACGAGGCAAGTTATTATTACGCTGACGGAGGCAAAGCTCATAAAGCCATGAGACCAGACTCCACTAATGCCTTCCTTGAAAAAATAGGATATATTATATCTCTTCATATCTGTAGTACCCACCTGTTTTGTCGCTGACGATAAGGCCGCCATCGATGGCGACCACACGTTTGTCGAACTGGTCGACAAGCTCTCTTTCATGTGTTACGACAAGCACAGTCGTTCCGAGCGAATGGATTTTTTCAAGGAGCATCATAATCTCCAGCGATCTGTCCGGATCAAGGTTGCCCGTGGGCTCATCTGCAATTATAACGCTTGGATTATTTACCAGGGCTCTGGCTATAGCCACACGCTGCTGCTCTCCTCCCGACAGTTCATTGGGCTTTCTTCTTGCTTTGTGAAGAATGCCTACCAGGTCGAGAACGTAACTTACTCTTTTCTTTATAACCTTTGGAGAGGCGCCTATTATGCGCATGGCAAACGCTACATTTTCATATACTGTCTTGCGCTCTATCAGACGGAAGTCCTGAAACACAACGCCCAGCGTACGTCTCAGATAAGGAACCTCCGATTGCTTCATTTTCGATGTGTGGAACTCGTTGACGAGGACCTTCCCAGAGGTGGGACGCAGCTCACCTGTAAGGAGCTTTACTATAGTGGACTTTCCTGAGCCCGAGGGTCCCACAAGGAACACGAACTCACCGTCCTCAATTGTCAGATCCACTCCCCTCAGCGCTCTTGTACCTGTACTGTAGGAATGGTACACGTCTGTAAGACGAATCATTTGGGTTTCTCCTTAGTATTACGCTTGATTAAACCTTTATATCTCTTGAGTTGAGGTACTTTCTGACCATGAGTGCAACCTTGAATATAATGGCGTGGTCAAATTCTCTCAGATCGAGACCTGTTATTTTCTTTATCTTCTCGAGTCTGTAGACAAGCGTGTTCCTGTGGACAAACAGTTTCCTTGATGTCTCAGAGACATTGAGGTTGTTCTCGAAGAACTTCTGGATTGTAAACAGTGTCTCCTGATCCAGAGCGTTTATAGAGCCTTTGCGGAAAACCTCGGATAGGAACATCTCGCAAAGAGTTGTGGGGAGCTGGTATATAAGTCTGCCTACGCCAAGATTCTCAAAACTTATGATGCTCTTCTCTGTCTCGAACACCTGACCTACCTCAATAGCAAGCTGAGCTTCCTTGAAGGAGGTTACAATATCCTTAAGGGTATGTACAACCGTACCGATTCCTATGGTGGTCTTTATGAGCAGCTCGGTATTGAGGGTATCCTCAATATTCTTTGCCATCTTCATCAGATCCTTCAGGTCAATGTTACTCTTGACCTCCTTTATAAGGACAATATCCGTCTCGCTGATATTGATGACGAAGTCGCGCTGCTTGTCGGGGAAAAGGCTGGAAATAACATCAATAGCGGCAGAATCGATCTTATCTGCGTGTTTTATAAGAAACACAACTCTGGGGACATCCGCTCCAAAGTGGAGCTCTTTGGACTTGATGTAGATATCGCCCGGAAGAATATTGTCAAGTATAATATTCTTGATGAACGTGGCTTTGTCATGCTTTTCGTCATATAGTGCGCGTACACTGGAAAGAGCAATGACTGCCATGCTGCATATGGTCTTTGCCTGGGCATCATCGCCTTCCACAAACACTGCGTATTCAAATCTTGCAGACTTGGTCGTTATGGTCTGGTAGATATATCCGCCATGGGTTACAAAGTCATTGGTAAAACCCATCTCAACAGCAGCTTCCTCTCTTTCGCTGCCGATGAGAGTAAGCTCGGTACACGCTATGACAGAACCTGTGGAATCAAGAACGCCGATTATTCTGTTTGTCACATCCTTCATTTGCAGGATGATTCCCTGAAAAAGTCTGCCTGTCATTGTAAAACACCTCTTATCTTAAATTTTAGAACATGCGTATATTTTTCCATATATTATATTGTAACCGATTTTTTCTTTTTTTTCAATACATTTTTGCGTATTTCGCAGTTTTTTTCTATTTTTGCGTATAATTGTATTTATTTGCTCATTATTCTGCGAATTATGGCCTAATCGTCCTCCAAATGTTATAATTTGTCCAAAAA
>JAAZBA010000400.1 GCA_012514045.1 Clostridiales bacterium
AATGGGAAAAACAATATGGCGATAAGAGGGGAAAGTGATAATGGTGAAATAGTATTCTACTATTATGCACCTGTAGAAAATCTTGTGATTGACAGTGACAATATCCTCACAACAACGATGCTGTTTGCCATGTCGATGTGTATGGTGGTTGTTATTCTCAGCTTTTGGTTCTCATCAAAGCTTTCAAAGCCGCTGAAGAAACTTGTTGATACGTTCAATGTGGTGGAATCCGGAAACTTTGACATTAAGCTTGAGAATAATAATCGGGATGAAATAGGAGATCTGACCCGGAAGTTCATGCATATGCTCAACAGATTAAAGACCGCGATTGAAGAGAACAACGAGGCTCACAAAAATGCAAAAGAAGCCGAGCTGCGCGCTCTCCAGGCGCAGATAAATCCGCATTTTCTATATAATACGCTCTCAATAATCAACTGGCGCGCTATAGAATTTGGAGCAGATGAATTATCGGACATCGTTTTGACACTTTCAACATTTTATCGCACCGCTCTCAACAGAGGATCCGATGAGATCACCCTCGGGGAGGAGATAGTCAACGTCAAGGCATATACGGATATCAGACTGTCAATGTCAAATAACGGTTTTGATGTGGAGTATGACATCGACGAGACTCTTCTGCAATGTAGGGTTATTAAACTGATACTGCAGCCCATTGTAGAAAATGCCCTCGATCATGGAATAAAGGAGCTCTCTACCGGACGTGGAAAAATCATAATTCGTGCATCGAAAAACGGAAACGAGCTGCTGCTTGAAGTGTCGGACAATGGAGAAGGAATGAGTCGTGAACTCGCCGATGACATAATAAGCGGAACGGCAAAAGGCTACGGCTTAAAGAATGTCAACGACAGGCTGAAGGTTAAGTTCGGAAACCAATGTGGTCTCAGAATAGAATCAAAGAAAGGATTAGGGACAACTGTTTATATTGAAGGTATTCGCATAGAATAGTATAGAATAATATAGAATAATATAGAATAATATTTTTCTTGCAGCTGTATTAAAAACGATAAAAAACATCGTTATGATACAGCTGTTTTGTGTAAAAAGAAGAATATTACAATAAAACGAAGAAATGTTATATTTAAATAGTTAGAAATGTTCGGTATAATATAATATATAAGTTATTATTTTGGCAATATTGTTGATAAAATTGACGGATGGCATGGATTGTTTCGATTCTGCCGTAAGATTCGACAATACATTATTGGAGGTGATATCTTTGGAAACAAACACGGAAGGCAAGGCAAAGAAGAAGCGCTCATTAGGCGAAAGAATGTGGGACTGCAGATATCTGTATTTGATGAGCCTGCCAGCGGTTGTATTCTATTTGTTATTCGCATATTTACCGATGTTTGGAATAACGATTGCGTTTACGGACTACAAGATAGGCTCCGGTGTTGCGGGTTTCTTCAATTCTCCTTGGAACAACTTTGAAAACTTCAAAGTTATGTTTGAATCAATATACTTTTTCGATATACTGAGAAACACTCTTGTTATCAGCATACTGAAGCTGCTGACAGGTTTTCCTCTTCCGATCATAATTGCGCTTATGCTGAATGAAGTACGTTCAAGGAAATTCAAAAGTATCGTGCAGGGAGTTTCGTATTTGCCTCACTTTCTGTCATGGGTTGTAGTGGCAGCAATGATATACCAGTTATTGGCACCAACGACAGGAGCCATAACAAAAATCCTTCAGGCTACATTCGGAATTAACATCGATGTGTTTACAGTTCCCAAGAACTTCCTATGGATGCTGATTATTTCTAATCTTTGGAAAGGTACAGGCTGGGGTACTGTCGTCTATGTGGCTGCAATATCAAGCATTGACCCGACATATTATGAGGCAGCGCAGATTGACGGCGCGACAAAAATGCAGAGGCTGTGGTTTATAACTCTTCCGTGTATAGTGCCCACAATTATAATTGTTTTTATTCTCAATCTTTCAAGTATCCTGAGCGCCGGTTTTGATCAGATATTCAACCTTTATAACACAATGGTCATGTCGGTCGCAGATATCATCGACACCTATGTGTACAGAGAAGGTATGACAAACTCAAAATACGGCTTCTCAACTGCCGTTGGATTGTTTAAGTCGGTTATAAGTGTTATCCTGATTATCGGGTCCGATAGACTGATAAGAAAAATCGGACATCGCGGTATCTTTTAATTGGAGGTGCTTAGAATGATTGTTCAGAGTAGCACAAAAATCAAAGAAGCGCCGAGAGAAAGATTCATTCACGCGGTAATCATTGCCCTGCTGGTAATTTTTGGTCTGGTAATGCTGATACCGGTGCTGTATATTTTCTCTACTGCCTTTTCTCCGACGCCGGCAATCGCGAGGCATGGAATGATACTGATTCCGATATACGGTTTTGATTTCAGTACGGTAGGACTGATGCTTTCAAAAAATTCCGGAATATTGAGGGCATATGGAAACACTATATTGATAACGGTAGGGGGAACCTCAATAGGTCTTCTCACCACATCGATGCTTGCCTACGCTATATCAAAGTCTCATATGCCGGGCGTTAAAATATATAAAGGCAGCCTTATATTTACTATGCTCTTCGGTGGCGGACTTATTCCGACATATCTTGTAATTAAATGGCTTGGTCTGATCGATACCTACTGGGCAATGATTCTCCCCAGCATATGCAGCACATATAATACGATGCTGATAATGCGCTATTTCGAATCAATAGGGCCTTCTATGGAGGAAAGCGCGAAAATTGACGGAGCTAATGACCTCCAGATATTCTTTCGTATATATGTTCCCGTATCGATTCCTATTCTCATCACAATAGGCGTATTCCTCTTTGATGGGTATTGGAACTCGTGGTTCGGTCCGATGATGTACATTAACAAAGATAAGATGCTTCCGGTTCAGTGCATCCTTCGCCAGATGATGCAGTCAAGTCGTTTTACAGATCTTGTAGATGGACAGCATGCATCGGAGATATCATCAAAACCCAGTACGCAGCTCCAGTGTTCTGTCATTGTCATAACAGTTGTTCCATTAATCGTGTTGTTCCCGTTTATGCAAAAGTATTTTATAAAGGGAATAATGCTCGGTGCGGTTAAAGAATAAGGCTTCTGTCATCAATACAAAAGATGATTGAACATAAAAAACAAGAAAGGGGAACCAAAAATGAAATCGGTAAAGTCTCTGTTAGCGCTTCTTCTTTGTCTCATGATGCTTGTATCATTATTTGCAGGCTGTCAAAAAAATGAGGCTGATGACGCACCTGTCTCAGACACGGCAACGGAAGAAAAGAAGGAAGAAACCAAGAAAGAAGAACCTAAGAAGGAAGAACCTAAGAAAGAAGAACCAAAGAAGGAAGAAGCCAAGGCGGAGGAAAAGAAAGAAGAGGCTGCTCCTTCAAATGAATCCGAACATGTAGAACTCTCCTTTGTGTGGACAAACTGGAACAACAAGTCTGCCGAGGATGACGATGTATTCGCATGGATGGAAGAAAGATTCAACTGCGACTTTGAGTGGATCAATCTCGCAAGTGACATCAGGACTGAGAAGCTCGGTGTCATGTGGGCAAGCGGCGACAAGTTTACAGCATCGTTTGGTCTTAATGGCACAGGTAACGCCAGCTGTCTGCAGGTGCAGTATGACAACGACTGGATATGGGCACTTGACGATTTTCTTGACAGCTGCCCCATAATTGCGGCAGAAACTGCAGACGAGTGCTGGGCATACACCAGAATGTCTGACGGCAAGATTTACGGTATTCCCGAACAAGGCTGCGAAGTCAAGACAGGTCTTTGGGTACGTCAGGATTGGCTTGGCAAGGTCGGTCTCGACCTTCCGAAGACAATTGATGATCTCGAGGTCGTAATGGACGCATTCCACAATGGTGACCCGGATGGAGATGGTGTTGCGGATACATACGGCGCAGTAGCGTTGTTTGCGAACTTTTCAAGCTATGATCATTACATCCTTAGCGCGTTCCTTCCGTATGGAGACTCCTGGCAGCCTATAAGCGACTCCGATAATACGCTTTATCCTAAATTCATGCACCCGGACTATAAAGGTTATCTTTCTACCTTGGCTGACTGGAAGCAAA
>JAAZBA010000181.1 GCA_012514045.1 Clostridiales bacterium
AAAGTACGGCGTTGGCTTCCGTAACGGTGATATTGCTCTGGGTCTTGAGATTCAGGCCAAGCTCGACGAGATGATCGCCGATGGCACCGCCGCGGAGATATCCAACAAGTGGTTCGGCGCGGATGTTCTTCTCAAGAACGAGGACTTTATTGAGGAGAGCGAAGCTCCCGCCGGAGACAATTCCCTTCAGGCTATCCTTGACAAAGGTAATCTTGTTCTCGGACTTGACGACAGCTTCCCCCCCATGGGCTTCCGCGATGACAGCAACAATATCGTCGGCTTCGATATTGACCTTGCCACGGAGGTTTGCAAGCGTATCGGCGTTAAACTGGTGCTCCAGCCCATCGACTGGGACGCGAAGGAGATGGAGCTCAGCACAGGTAATATCGACTGCATCTGGAACGGCATGACAATCAATGATGAGAGAGTGGCGAACATGTACTTCACGAAGGCATATATTGCCAACGAGCAGATTGTGATTGTGCCCACAAAATCACAGATCAAAAAAATCGATGGTCTTAAGGGCAAAATTGTCGGACTTCAGAAGGGTTCTTCATCCCTTGAGGCTCTCTCAAAGCACGATGTATTCGACGAAGTCAAGTCAATTACGGAGTTTGCCGACAACGTTACGGCGTTCCTGGATCTGAAAGCCAACAGAGTTGACGCTTTTGTGGTTGACTCAGTAGCCGGCAGATATATTATGGCAAACAACTGATAAACCTAATCCGTATTCTGGAGTTAGGCGATGACACAATTTTTTAAAACAGCTTACCTGCTGACCGATGGCATTAAATATACTCTCATCATATTTTTTGTCACAATAATCCTCTCAATGCCTCTGGGGTTTCTGCTGACTTTGGCGAGAAACAGCAAAATCAAGGTTATTCGATACCTTACCGCCACTTATGTGTGGATCATGCGCGGCTCTCCCCTCATGCTTCAGCTGTTCTTTTTCCTCTACGGCTTGACCTTTATCCCTGTTATAAACAAATTTCTTGTGATGGACAGGCTCACCGCTGCCCTTGTGGCGTTTGTGCTCAACTATGCCGCCTACTTCTGCGGCATATTCAGAGGCGGACTTTTGGCGGTTGATCCCGGGCAGTACGAGGCTGCCAAGGTGCTGGGGTTGGGGAAAATCCGCACATTCGTCAAAATCGTTATGCCTCAGATGATCCGTGTGGCGCTGCCCGCCATATCGAACGAGTGCATTACCCTTGTGAAGGATACGGCTCTTGTTACAGCCATAGGTTTAACGGAGCTTATGTACTTCGCCAAGACAGCTGCCAATAATCAGGTCAGCGCCCTGCCCTATCTTGTGGCGGCGGTGTTCTATCTGCTGATGAACCTGGTGCTTGAGAGACTTTTCGCTTACCTTGAGAAGAAATACAGCTTCACGAAGAACACGGTACCGGCGCAGGAGCGTCCGAAGCTGTTCGGAGGGAGGCAAAAAGTATGAGCATGATTGTTGTAAAGAATCTAAAGAAGAGCTTTGGGGACAATAATGTTCTCGACGGCGTCTCTTTCTCTGTGGAAAAAGGCGAGACTGTGGCGGTTATTGGCCCCTCCGGCTCCGGCAAGTCCACGATGCTTCGTTGCCTCATAAACCTCGAACAGGCTGAGAGCGGGACCATTATAATAGAGGACGCGCCTCTTCTTGTGGACGGAAAATACGTAAACGAGAAGGATGCCAGGTTGGCATGTATGAAAATGGGCATGGTGTTCCAGAATTTCAACCTTTTCCCCCACCTTACCGTTATGGGAAATTTGACCTGCGCGCCGCTTGAGCTTAGAAAGATGACAAAGAGCGAGGCGGAAAAGAGGGCGAAGGAGCTTTTAAAGAAGGTCGGGCTTTCCGAAAAAGCTGACGACTATCCGTCGATGCTGTCGGGAGGCCAAAAGCAGAGAGTGGCTATAGCCAGAGCGCTTATGATGGATCCGGAAATGCTTCTGTTTGACGAGCCTACATCTTCCCTGGACCCCCAGCTCACTGCGGAGGTTCTGGCGGTAATGCGCCAGCTGGCGCAGGACAGGATGACGATGATCGTCGTTACCCATGAGATGGGCTTCGCAAGAGAGGTGGCGGACAAGATACTGTTTATGTGTGACAGAGAGATAATCGGCGAAGGCACGCCGAAGGATATATTTGAAAACCCGGAGGATCTTAGGATAAAGGAGTTTATCGACAGTATCCTGAAATAAAACGTTATACATTATAAAAGAATAAGAGAAGGGGCTGCAGCGATTTGTTTCGCTGCAGCCCCGAAGTGTATAATCCCCCTCCGGGTCTGCGTGACGCATACTTGCGTCGGGTTTCCCCCCAGCACTGCTTGCAGTGCGTAGGCTAGGGGGATAGGATAACTAACTTCTGCAAAAGCTAAAAGCAGGAGTCCATTCGAAGGCTTCCCCTTGATGGATACATCGCGTTTTTATGTCAATGTCTCTCGCAGAATATCCGTATTTTCACGCAGCTGATTTTCATCACGCTGGAACACGCCGATTGTGGCAATGTCTCCGGGCTTGATGTTTTCGTAAATCTCGCGAAAACACTCCCTCAGCACAGTTCTCTTGTCGCCGCCGTTGAAAATCTGCCCTCCGGCAAGGATTTTGTAGGCAATACAGGGCTTTTTCGTGCTGTTTATAGCTTTGTACGTAATGAAACGGTCTTCGGGATAGAAAACGATGTGGCCGCAATCGTTGGAGACGTATCCTTTCTCATCCTCCCTGACAGGACGGCGGGCGTTATAGAGGCATGCCATGTAGAAGTCCACATCCCAGCCTTCTCTCTCGGACATGAGAAGATGCTCCGGGCGGTGAGTGGAGAGACCTATGGGCAAGCCTGTCTCTCTGAGGAGACGGATTTTGTCCTTGAGCACGTCGATCTCCCCTGACTCAATCAAACCGTCCGTGACAGCGCCCTGGAGGTAGATTGCCACAGGCTCCAGGGGCAGAAGCTGACGAAGCGAGTAGTTGAGGTCAATGGCGGAGTGGGTCTGGAATATTATGTTCATTTTTCCGCCGTTGTTGCGGTATTGACGTATGACACGGTAGATAAACGGACAGGCCAGCGCCTGATATGTGTTGATGCCGCATTTTTCCGCCTCAAAAAGTGTTTCGCATATTCGTTCAGCTGTGTAGTAGTCCAGCATCTCGTCACGGGTGTATTTTTTGGGGATATAGGAGTGACCGGAAAAGGGATTGTTGCCAATGGTAAGCCTTGTTATTTCGATACCACAGAAATTAACACTGGGAAGCATTGTAATTCCCCCCTTAATTTATACTTGCTTCTCGTAAATCTTGTCCTTTGTCACGCAGTACACATATCCGTCACAGAAGACGACGAGGTAAGCCTGCGCCACCGTCATTATCTCCCGTTTCAGGACAAGTCTTTCTTCCCTTAGTTCCGCCAGATATATTGTATCGCCTGTTCTTAATATATACTCGCTGCCATTTCCCGTATAGATGATCTCTTTCAGGCTTTCATCATACCGGGGGCGGTTATATAACCTGATCTGCTCTCCGTCGTATTCCCCGAACAAAGGCTCTCCCTGCCGCATGCAGAACATAACAAGAGCGGAGCCGGTTTCGGTCATGCCGAGAACGCAAGCCCTTGACGTGCCCTCCGGAGCCTGCGTCTTTTTCTTTATTTCCAGCGTGTCACAGTCTATCTCAAGGACGTAGCAAAGGTCGCTTTTCGGAGCGGTAACGTTGCAGTCGGTCATATAGGTGGTGGAGCCTATAAGGATATCCCTTGATTTATCGTACCGAAGAGAAATAATATGCTGGGCGTAGAGGGGATCGTCTATGTGCAGCTCCTCCTCCGACACCGTGTCGTACTTCGAAAGCACACAGCCGATAATGCCGTAGTGGTGGTTTGAGGCGTAGTAGATGGTGTTTCCCTTTTTCGCGTCCGCGACGGGTCGCATGGCATGCTCAGGGGAAGCCATAACTCTCGGGTTTTCCGGGAAATTGATATTTCTCTCCGGGTCAAACTCCGTGAGAACGCCCTCGGTATATGAAGCCATGTAGGCTTTTCCATCTATATGCCATACCCTAAGCACCTCGCCCAGTCCCGGGGATGCCCGCCCCGCGTCAAAGGACTTACCGGTGACGGTGTCAATGAGCCAGAAGCGCTGGGTAATGAAAGGCGTGCCCAGCAGAAATCTGTCTCCAACCCTTGTAAGGCAGTCCACATGGCCAATGGCGTCACTGTCAAGGGTGTAGGTATTTATCAGCTTTCCCTCGGAGGAGAACACATAAACCTGTCCGTAAAGGTTTACATCAATGATATTGCCATTTTTAGTGGCATCGCAGGCTCCGCCGTCGGGAGCGGAGCAGATAAGCTCTACGTCACCGGATTTCGTGTCCCAGCGGAATATTTCGCAGCCTTTGACGCCAATCTTATAACCGTAAGCGATGCCGTTCCGGAGAGAAAACCATATGGCTTCCTGCCGAGGCGCAGAGGATTTGTCAAAGGTAAATGCGCTCGTATCAAGCCAGCCCTCATAAGGGACGTATACTCTTCCGGCAGGATCGACGATAGACTTTGTCATGGAAGCATCGGCGCTGATGGGGAACAGCTCCTCCAGCGTCTCCTCATAAGGGTTCCAGCGGTAGAGGGAGCTGTATTCGGTGGTAAATCTGACGGTGTGGGTGCCGTCAACGTTTCGGAAGCCTCCGTGTGCAATGGTGGCTTTTGTGAAGTTTTCGTAGATTTTACATGTTGTTTTCTTCTCGATATCGAAGGATACACCGCAGAGACAGGGATATGCAAAGGCGAATGCCAAAAGCTTTTGTGTCTCCTTATTGTACTGCATACCGGCGAACACAAGACCGGAGCGGGCTCCGGTGTAGAACACCTCGTACTCTCCCGTGGACAGAGTAAGACGGACAAAGGCCTGAAGATCGGATATGAGCCACATGGTGTCGTTGTCGGTGCAGACAGCGCTGTAGGCTCCGCAGCAAATGATAGTGTTTTCCACTTTTTTGAAGCGATATATTTTTTTACACTCGTTTTCCGTTACAAGAGCGCCGAGGCAGCCGGTATTGCTGTTCCAGGTGGAGATAAAAAATCTCTCCTCCCCGGTTATGGGGTCTATACCTGCGGGAGTAAGGGGCGTATTTATAAACGGATCTCTCGTCTTCGGTATATCGTATATTTTCATGGCTATTTCCTCGATGTTATGATTTTCATTGTCTTTTCGATGGGCACTCTCTTTGATATCTCCGTGACGCAGTCCCTTGCGGCTTCGGACAGGGGTGGGCAGGCGATAAGCCGGGCGTTCTCCCTGACCTGTTCCACAGTCTCGCAGCCCAAGGCAAGGGAGGTTACCCCCTCTACGTCACGCATGTAGGAAACCGCGAGCTGGGGCATCGTCATGTCTTCGGCTCTTGCCACTTCTTTAAGCTCATCTATTGAGCCTTTCAGGAGGGAAAACTCCTCCGGCAGAGTCTCCATGCAGACAAGCCCCTGGAGGAACACGCTTCTTACGAAAACCATCACCCCGCTTTTCGCAAGGTCGGAGATGATCCCTGAGGTTATGAGCCTTGTGTCCAGAACTCCTGCAGGGAGCTGGATAGCCCTGAGGTATGGTTTTGCCAGTACCGCCTCCGCTTCGCTTCTGTTGTAGATTGAAGCGCCGGGAGCGCGAATCCGGCTCTCCTTCGCAAATGTCTCCTGAAGGCCGTCGCTATAGGCGAGCATATCCCCCACCGCATGGAACATATAAACGTCTATATGATCCCTTCTGAGGTTTAAAAGGGTGTTTTCCAGACTTTCTTTCAGCTCACAGCGGATGTCCTCACCCTTGAGCCTGAATTTACTTGTTATAAAAGGGATATCGCCGTGTTTTTCAATGAATGAGCCGATGATCGCCTCGGAACTGCCGTAAGCCGCGGCAGTATCAAGGGAGGTGACCCCAAGTTCGAGGGCTGTCTTTATGATTTCGTGGGATTTCTCGGTTGTGGGCTTCCCCGTGACGTTGGCAACGCCGTATTCCATCCCCAGCTGGACGGTGCCCAGGGTGAATTTTGATATATTTTTCATTTACTTCGCCGTATAGCCTCCGTCCACAGGGATGTTGGCGCCGGTTATGTACTTTGAAGCGTCGGACACAAGGAAAATCACCGTACCCACAAGGTCCTCCGCAGTGGCCATCCTGCCCAGCTGGGTGCGTTTGCCGTAAACCTCCGCGAAGCGGGCGGTATTGTGTTCGCTTCTGCAGCCGCCGGGGCTTACGCAGTTGCAGCGCACGCCGAAGCGCCCATAGTAGCTGCCGCCGAAGCGGGCAAGATTGATCATGCCGCCCTTGTGGAAGAAGTAGTCAGCCGCCATGCCTCCGGGCATTTGCGCTTCCTCGTACATGGGGTAGTCCGGGCCTATCATGCCCTGCATGGAGCCGATCATGACGATTGAGCCCTCCCGGTTCTCCGCTATGGCGTCGCCGAAGGTGCGCATGGCGAGGAAAGTGCCTGTGCCGTTTACCGCCATGGACTCTTCGTATTCGCTCTTGGGGCAGTGAAAGCCGGAAACGGGACGGGCTACGGCGTTGAGCACAGCGGCGTCAATCCTGCCCTCACGCTCCAGCACGAAATCGCGGAAAGCAAAAAGCGAGTCCTCATCTGCCTGATCCGCCTTGAAGGCTGTGACATAATAGCCCTTTTCCCGAAGGGCGGCGGCGTTGTTTTCCAGCGTATCAATTGTACGAGCGCCGATGTAGACCTTCGCGCTGCCCTCAGCGAAGCCCTCAACCATGGCGTTGCCGTATACACCCTTTCCGCCGAGAATGACAACAACTTTGCCTTCAACGGAAAACATGTCAAGAGTTTTCATTTGCGGTACCTCCTGTGATGTTAATATAATCAGCCTTTGCGGCAGGGAGCGGAACTACTCCCGAAATTCCTTATTGAACGCGGAGACGATATTGCTATAGTACGCGCCCAGCGCCACTACATCAGCGCCGATGGAGACAAAGCGGTAGCCTAAGTTATAAAGGTGGCGCATATTGCCGATTCCTCCCACGGTGCCTGCCAGCTTGCCGTGACGGAGAGCGGCTTCCGCTACGGCGATCCTTGCCTCCTCGATTTTTGGGTTAGAGAAGTCGAAAGGCGTGCCCAGAGACTGGGAGAAGTCGCCGGGACCGAAGAACAGCATGTCGATACCGTCCACAGCGGCGATCTCATCAAGCTCCGCAAGGGGCTCCACGTCTTCAATCTGTATAATCGTAAGCCTTTCGCTGTTGGATCCCCGGATATACGCCTCCCCATCAACCAGACAGTAGCTGCCGTCGGCGTTGCCTCCGTCAATGGGACGGAGTCCCACGGGGTAGAACTTTGTTCTTCTCGCCACCATCTTAGCGTCCTCAAGGCTCATGATATGTGGCACCATAATTCCCGAGGCGTCAAGCTCCAGAGGGCGGATATAGTTTGAGTACTCTCCTCTCGGTGTGCGCACGATGATCTCCGCGCCGTATGCCTTGGCGGCAAGCACCTGCTTGGACACTACGGCATAGTCTGAGGGTGTATGCTCCATGTCCACCCATACGCAGTCGAAGCCGCACATGGCGGCGATCTCCACCGGGATCGAGTCCATCATGTTTATTTTTACGCAGGAGACCATCTCTCCCCGGCGCAGCTTTTCAAGCATCTTGTTCTTGCGAAATTCCATTTTTTCTCTCCTATAGCACAATATCCTCAAGCAGGATCTCGTTCCCGCCGTTTTTACGGCTCATTATGCCGCCGATGATGATTTTCATCAGCTCAACTGTTTCGTCGAAGGGGTAAGGGCGCGCGCCGGTGCGCAGATAGTTTACAAAAACCTCAAGCTGACGCTTGAAGGACCCGTAGGAATCCTGTGTCTTCACTATAGTCGAGCCCCGGTTGCCGCATATCATGGTGCCGCAGCCGGAGATATCGCAGACGCTTGCGATGTTAACGTCGCAGCCGGATTGGTGGCGCAGGTGGATGATGTTGTTTTCATACGTTCCGCTGTTTCGTACGCTTGCAAAACCGGGACCGAGGAGAGGATACACATGCTCGAGGGCATGGATGCCATACCGCTCCCAGGTTTTAGGCACGGTGGTGCAGATATACCGCAGCTCGCCAAACTCGTATGTCCTGCCGTAGTATATCATCATTTCTTTGCAGTAGCGCATGGAAGAGGAGGACATGATCTCCGCGCCGTTTTTTACCCAGTCCGCGAAAACACGCAGATCCTCGATGTTGTCCGCCAGGGGTTTGTCCACAAATATGGGAAGTCCCGCCTCCACGAAGGGGCGGCAGCGCCATACATGCTCCCAACCCTTGTCGGTGGCGACAATCACCGCGTCCACCTCCCCGATCACATCCTCGGGACGTGATACTATATTGGGGATAAGGGAAGCTTTCGCGACCTTTTTTCCGTCCTCCGGATCATCGGTCCAGATGTGGGTTACCTTTGCGTTCTCAATCCCGAATGTGCCCGGGGGCTGCTTCGACAGGTAGTCCGGGATCACCGGGAAAGGGCAGGACGCCATCTCCTCTTTGTCGTAGCCGTTGAACATGGCAGACCAGGAGTAGGGGTGACCGTTTCCGTCCACCATGCCGAGCATGGCGATCTTTATGTCTTTTTTAGTTATCGGAAGCATAACAGCACTCCTTTTACCATATATTCCCTGACGGGTTTTATATTATTCATTATATATATGCTTCTATTTGAGATCTTCCGCAAATTGCAGGGCGGAGGAGACTCCCGACGCGAGGAGAGACACGTCGGAGGCGGTCCACAGAACGTTCATGCCCCTCTCCCGCCACTTTTTGGCGAGGGAAAGGTCATCGCAGTAGATGCCGCAGGAGGTTTTGCACTCCCCGCAGATCTCGATCACTTTCATTATGTTGCCGGTGACCACCTCGCCGTGGATATCAAGGGGCGCGCCGCTGAGGAAGGACATGTCATAGGGGCCGATTATAACGGCGGCGATTTCGTTTCCGTAGGTCGAGAGTATCGCAGGCAGGTTTTCGATGCCCTTGGGGGACTCGATCTGAATGAGTATGGAGCGGCCAACCTGGAACTCGGAAACGGATTCGCCCTTTCTCCACTGGTTCGCGCCGCCGCAGCCTTTCCGTCCGATGGGAGGAAAGCGCACAGCGTCGATGGCGGTCCTCACCTGCTCGAGGGTTTCGGTACGGGGAAGGAGGATGCCGTCAGCGCCCATGTCGATTTGCTTTGCGATAAGGTGATACATGGCGTCCTGTACACGGACAATGGTGGGTATGTCAAGTTTGCGGCAGATATCAAGATAGGGGGCGATCATCTCTCCGGAGATACTGCCGTGCTCAAGGTCGAAGAGAATGAAATCCACCCCGTCCCGGGCGTAGCCTCTAAGCACGTTGGGGTCAAGAATAGAGGTGGTAAAGCCGAATACAAGGTCGCGGTTTCTGAATTTCTTCGTCAGGTTCGTAATACGTCCCATGTGTAATCCTCTCTTTCGATATATACATTATATATATAAGGTGTCTTGCAGGGTTAGTATACACCTATTTTATGGTTAGGTCAAGCGGCGAATGTTTCCTTTGGAAATGATCAACTGGACATTTTTTCTTTTGGAAACAATGTCTCGCAGAAAAGTCCTTTAGAAAACAATATTTCTTTGAAGAATGAATACATTAACCCGCTGTAATATTACAATTATGTTACATATACCTCCAATCCATTGACTTTTGCTTGAATTATAGTATAATGTTAAATGCCGGGGGAATTGTATCTCCTGAGCAAAACAAAACAAGGAGGAATGCTATCCATGAGAAACCTTAAGAAGGTTCTCGCGCTGATGCTCGCTCTCGCGATGGCTCTGTCCGTAATGGCAGGCGCTTTCACAGTACCCGAGTTATCAGAAGAGGCAAAGGCTGAGTGTGAAACACTTACCGCTGCCCAGAAAGACGCTTTCTTTGTAATCTCCGAGCTCGGAATTGCAAAGGGCTACACAGACGGTTCATTCAGACCGGAATCCAATCTAACCCGCGCGGAGTTCGCCACAATGGTATACCGCGCAAAAACAGGTGATGTCAACGACACCAATACACTGTTCTCCAGCGCCAGTGTAGCGATGTTCAAAGACAGCATCGACGCTTGGGCAGTTCCGTACATTGCTTATGCGTATTCCGCAGGCATTGTTGTCGGTTATCCCGACGGAACATTCAAGCCGAATCAGGCCGTAACAGGTCTTGAAGCCGCAAAGATGCTGCTTACAGCCCTTGGTTACGACGCTGAGATCGAAGGCCTTGTCGGCCCGACGTTCTTCACGAACACAATCAAGCTTGGCACAGCCGTTGGACTTTTCAAGGGCGTAGCCGGCGACCTTTATGCGCCTATTTCCCGCGCTGACGCGTTCGTAATGTTCTGCAACGCGCTGTACGCGAACACAGTAACATACATCGGCGGCGTAGCGACACCGAAGACAAAGACACTTAACTCCAACGACACAATCACACTCGGCGAAGAGGGCTTTGACCTTCTCGACGTAGAGGCTGTTCTCGTTGCGACATCCGATGCAGCCCTCGGCGCATACTGGAGAGACGTTATTGTTGACGGCACAGCTAAGTCCCTTGTATACGAGCAGTATGAGAAGGCTCCCGCCGGATATGCCCGCTTCGTATACAGAGACTATGTAGCCACAGGTGCAGCCAACTACGGCGCGTACTATCAGGACAGACTCATCACCGTTGCTCTGGGCGACCAGGTTGCGGAGTTCATCGAGCTTGGCGAGGCTTACAGAATCCTTACCACAGCCGTTAACGAAGTATACAACGAGAATGAGTACCGCATCCTTTACAGCTATCCCGTAGCGAAGGCCAACAGCTCCAGCTACAAGGTAACAAACGGCTCAGTCGACGGACTGAAGGCTGAAGTTATCGACGCGATGGAGAAGAGAGCCGCCGCTCTGGTAGAAGCTGACGACAAGAAGGACTTCACAATCTGGGTAAACGGCGTTGCCACCTCTTTTGAGGACGCGAAAGCCTATGCCGGCAAGAAGTCCACAGCTCCCTACAAGTCAGTTGACAACGACAACGACGGTGTAGTAGACTCCCTTTTCATCTATGACTACACAATCGGCACAGTCAAGGCTATAGCCGACGAAACAATCACAATCGTAGGCTCCGGACTCGGCACAATCAAGAAGGCCGACTTCGCTGTACTTCCCACACTCGCGGCTGGCGACTATGTTGCTATCTACAAGGCGGCCGGCAAGTACTACGCCAAGAAGCTCGATGTAGCCGAAGCCAATGTAACAGGCTATGACGGCACGAACTTCACAATCAACGGCTCCAAGTACGTATTCGGCGCTTATACATCCGACAGCTCCAAGTCCCTTGTAGGCGCGGGCGCCGGAGCTCTTACAGAGACAAAGTATAAGTACGTCTTCGACGGCAAGTACATCGTAAACGTTGAGCTTACCGAGAACACAAGATACGCGAAGTACGCTCTTCTGAGCCACAACGTAGAGGCTCTTCTTGCGATCTTCAACGCCAAGTACCTCAACTACGCTCCCGTAACTCTTTACACAGAGGACAACGAGTATGTAACAGCCTATGTAAAGGGCATCAACGGCGTACAGAACTACAACAGCGGCATGAATTTCGCTAAGTTCATCGCTGAGAACCTCAACATCGAGTACTCCGTGCTTGCCCAGATGATAGAGAACATCGACATCATCCTTGAGGCGGCAGTAAGAGACGCGATAATCGACACACCCGAAACAGATGAAGCGCTTGATGAAATAATTGACGAGTACGGACTTGATTCAATTCTGAAGCTCCTCAAGTTCATCACCACGCCTTCTCTCGTATCCTACCAGCTTGACGGCGACTATGTATATCTCGATATCATAGGCCCAATCAACTACAACTACAGCGGATTGAAGCAGCTGGGCGAGACATTCGACGGCTCCAAGATCTCCGATGACTACGACTTCATCTTCAACCGCGCGACCCAGACATGGGAAGGCAAGACAAAGAACAGCTGGATCTCCATGAAGGATACCCACGGCGTAGTGTTCGTAACATATGACGGCGGCATCATCTCCGCTATCACAGACGTTCTTGACACCGTAGTTCCCGGTGGCGTCAGAGACGCTGTTGAGCAGCTCATCAAGGACATCCTTAACGGCGATGCTCCTTTCCTGGCTCCCGAACCAGAACGGGCTGACTATCAGACTCAAAAAGAATATGAAGACGCTGTAGAAGCTTATGAATTGGCGATTGACACCTATTTCGCCGATCTCTTCGCCGGCGAGGTAAATGTTCGCAACATCGTTTCGATCCTCGCGAACCTCGTATCCTACGAGAAGACATACCGCGCCTACTACAACGGCGAATTCCAGCCCTCATACTACAACGATTTCGAAGCTAAGATCCACGACGGCGTGAACGACTTCATCGTTTACACCACACAGAACGGCGTAAACTTCTTCAAGGCCGCTGTAATCTCCTTCGACCACGCGGTATATCCTCTCCCGGGACTTCCCACAACACGTTCTTTTGATAACCTCGTTATTATCAAGAGCATAGCTGTTGACAGCTCCGACGGTTGGGTATACACATACACCACATACGCTCCCTGGAACGAAGCAGACCTGACCTTCAAGTCTGTGAAGTTTGCCGCTCCTCAGGCGCAGCCGAAGCTCAACACAGTCTGGAACCTGAAGACAAACGCTGACGGCGCAGTAACAGGCCACTATGCTGTTGACATGCTCAACAGCGGACTCCTCGAGGATACAGAGTACGTGCTCGGCACAAACGGCTTTGAGATGTACGGATACCTGGTAACCGGCTTCAACATGGACGTATTCGGCAACATCAACATGACGCTCACCAACATCGGCAAGTACGACGCTCTTGCTCCTGTGTTTGTCAACGGTGATGTACTTGTTCAGAGACGGGCGCCATTACAGGAAGGGTTCCAATTCCCGCCCACACAGATTGTTGATGTGCTCGCTTCCGACACATACACAATCAATGTGAAGGCCGACGCTGATGTATGGTTCTTCGAGGCCGACGAAAACGGCAAGCTCACAGCCAAGAACTGGATGAGCTACATCAACTACGATTATAACAACGCTCCTGTCGATGACAAGTTCGTCGCGTTCGTAGACATGAACCCCACAACCCAGACAGCCAACCGTCTGATCATTGTTGCCGGCGCCTACGCTGATAAGCTTTCCATCAACAAGTTTACAGTAGTCGCAGATTGCACATACAACACCCTTACAAAGAAGGCTGAGTATGCTTTCGGCAACACACTCTACACAATCGCCGAC
>JAAZBA010000050.1 GCA_012514045.1 Clostridiales bacterium
CGCACAGCGGCGACACGCCCGAGGCGTCCTTTGACCCCGGATCCGGGCCTGCGGCGGCACTAGGTCGGCGCACCCAATAAATCTGGCGATTTGGGACTGGGAGAAAAAGCAGCGTAATACGGCCCGTTGGTCAAGCGGTCAAGACGGCGGCCTCTCACGCCGCAAACAGGAGTTCGATTCTCCTACGGGTCACCATTTCTTCAAAAATAATTTAATTTGATTCACTTGTTGTCAAACGGGCAACCGTTTACATAAATAGTCGGTGCTTATTACGGTGAGGGTCCACCCGTTCCCATCCCGAACACGGTAGTTAAGCTCATTCGTGCCTACGATACTTGGCTGGAAGCGGCCCGGGAAAATCGGTCGGTGCCGACACTTAGAGCCTCCGGATTTATTCCGGGGGCTGTTTTTTTGTCTGTGAAACAAACTTACCATGTTTTTACCTGTGTTACGTAATGGTTGTGTCAAACAACAAGTTATCTCACTGAATCTTGACATTCCGATATAACGGCTATATAATCATTTCATAAAAAATAATTGAAAGGATGATATTTCTGAAAATCATTGACGTTGACTGCGGACTTGGGATGGCTTTTAAGTCTTATCGATATCGTGATGAAGAAGGACTTATTTCATACCTTGACAACTGCGGCATCCGGACTTCTGTCGTTTACTCCGCATACGCTCTGACTGATCCTGAGCTCGGAAACGCTGAGATGCTAAAAATAGCATCGGAATCAGACGGCAGAATCCTCCCCTGCTTTGTTGTTCAGAACAGCCTTCCCTTCATGGGTTTCCCCGGAGAGGGGACGCCGGCACAGAGGCTTGCGGCTTCACGCCCGGCAGCGATCCGTATTTTCCCCACGGCTTTCCGCTTTCCCTTCTCCGCATTCTATTGCGAGGAAATCCTTGAGACAGCGAAAATCTCAGGAGTGCCAGTAATAATCGAGCCTCCCTACGACAACACCTTTTTCGTGGAGCTTCCGAAGGTGTGTAATGACTACCCGGAAATACCCTTTATTCTCCTTCGACAGGGATTAAACTGCTCCCGTACCATCTTTCCAATCATGCGGAAGCTAAAAAATGTGTACTTCGACATAAGCATTATGGACGATGTGGGACAGATAGAGGAGCTGGTTGACCGTTACGGCAGCGATAACCTCCTTTTCGGCGGCGGATTGCCGATAAACGAGCCTACAGGCGGTCTTGGTCTGCTGTTCTACTCCGATATCACGCAGGAGCACCGGGAGAACATCGCTTACCGCAATTTTGAGAGAATTTTGGGAGGTGTGAATTATGACGTTTGAAACTAAAACTCTCAGGGAAAAGGCACTGAGGGGAGAGCCTTTAGATATACCCATAATTGATATGCATACCCACATCGGTCCGAAGTACAGTAGGGGTTATCACCAGTACGCAAAATACGTTACCCTTGAAGGTCAGATGCGCATGTATGACCTGATGGGCATCGACTGCTGTGTAACAAGACCTCATGGCATGTCGGACTTTACATCGGAGTGTATCTGCGCCATAACGGCAGAGGCGGCAGCTCTCTATCCCGGCAGAATCTATGGCTACATCTCCGCTACACCTTTTGAGGGCATCGACGCGCTTAAGAAATGTATAGACATTTACGCCGATAATCCCGCCTTTGTAGGCTTCAAGCTATTAGGCGGCTACAATGGACAGTACACCGAAAGCGTGTACAGCTACGCTTTTGACTATGCCAACGAGCGGGGCTGTCCCGTAGTGTGCCATACATGGGAATCAAATCCGCCTCTATCCCAGATGGCGGAGATCGCCTCAAAGCATCCGAACCTCTCATTTATCATCGCTCACCTGGGCGGAGGCAGCGAGAGAACCACAAGGGAGGCGGCGGAGTATATAAATGAACTCGATAACCTCTATACCGACACCTGCGGCTCACTCTACAACACATTATCTATTGAGGACATAGTTGAAATGGTAGGCGCGGACAAAATACTGTTCGGTACCGACGCTGTGGATATCGATCCAAGGCTTGACTTCGGGAGGATGGCTTTCTCCATGATATCCGACGGGGATAAAAAGAAGATTTTCGCGGAAAATTATCTGAAGATTCTATCAAAATCCACCATGGGCAGGATAAATTTGTAGAATATTACCCCTGCAAAACGAAAAGATGAGCATTCCGCAGAAAAACAAAGAAAAGCAGAGCTTTCGGGAGATAAGTTTATGCAGGGGTATTCTATTGGATTAGTGTTTTATCATGTTAAAGCGGTATAATAGTTTGATAAAATTTAATAAGGAGTTTTCCACCATGAAAAAGACAGTTTCACTTATTCTTGCGGCGTTATTTATACTCTGCGCATTCGCAGGCTGCGCCAAGCAGAGCTATGATCCGGCAGACGGCTACAGGGTTCTTTCCGAGGCGCTTGACGCGGAAAA
>JAAZBA010000189.1 GCA_012514045.1 Clostridiales bacterium
CTGATCTTCAGGATTACACATGCAATATAGGCTCACATAAGAATGTGATTCCTCCAGAGGAACAGAGCCATATGTAGCTTTTATTGCAGAGGCGAATCTAGCTCTTTTTTTATTTCCGATCTTTGATGCCAAGGTCTTACAAGCAACTGAACGCAGGGTCTCATTTCCACAGCCCAACGCAGCAATGCACAACTCAACAACCTCATCATCCTGAATGAAATATGATCTTTCCCCTCCCGACAACTCGCCTCCTGCGGATGCATAAGCATAGCGGATAAGTAATGACCTCCAATCATCTATACTGAGCTCTCCATTTTTTGCTCCCTCAATAAACTCACATGTATCGCACAAAGTGTCATTATTTTCTGTTGCGCAAGAACATGTCTTGCTAAATAATTCAATATTACTTTTGAATTCTTCTTCAAGCACAGAACAGCTAAAACTCTCCGCCCTTGAGTTAACAATTATCATGCATGCTACTATAAATATGTATCTCATACAACTCTTTCTATTTATTTGCAGTATCCCATTGACTCTCTTCTAACGATTCATTGTACCTCAACTTTAACGGTCTGTATCTAAGAGTGGGATTACTGGGATATGTCGTACTGTAATACGCCATTATATTATCATCATCATACGGAACATCTTGGATATCCTTAAGACCAAGATAGCTATGTAAAAGCTCGTGAACCAATACAAACTTCACATTACCACTTCCTCCTCCAACAACCATAAGATCATAATAATCTAGTACACGACCTAGTCCACCAAATTCTTGATATATCCAGCTTCCCGCTGCGAAATTTTTAGTCAATGTTGGAGTAAAGGTTACTGTATCGTACGAAACGCTTGTCACATTTACTGTTGATTTATTACTTGCATTATTCTTATCTTGAATTATACCACTATACTTCTTTTGAACAAAAGAATAAGCAGGACCCGGGACAGAAATCTCGTTAGCTCCTATACTCGCATCGGCTATTAGCTGACTATATGTTCTAACACGGCCAGGGACGACTATGGTCACATATCCATCCGTCGGAAGTTGTGCGATTATGCCATCAGCCTCACAATGGCTAAGACTCGGCCGATTATATATATCTAAATCACCATTGTTATTTTCATCCCACCGTCCACTGTTATAATTATTATACACATATATATTCTCAATATCTACTGCTACGTCTCTTAAGATTTTGTTCGCATATGGCTTCAAGTCTGCTGGCGTAACTGGATTTGACTCGTTATACAAATAATATATGTACCATTTAGGTATAGTCCTTTCAGTAAAAACATGAACTCCTATACTTCCGCATAGAGAGCCTTCTGCATCATCATGTGTGACCTTGATTTGTTGCGGGTTTGTAGGCTTAGTCTTATACTTTCCAAGGATTCTTAATTGGAATCCATTATATCCATTTTCAATACTCTGCGGAACATCGTAAATCCTAAAATAGACTGTACTACTGCGTGTAAAATTTATTTTGTCCATTTCTACCTCAGTTAGAGTGTCCGCAATACCATCTGAATTTTTGTCTATTTGCACCCAAACATAAGTTGTCTTTTCATCTGCTACAGATATGTGACCATTATATGTTCCTTCTATAAGATCAAACCCATATGCATTTTGCGAACTTTCCCGTAAATAAACCTCCATACTCGTTCCATTGGCAAAGTTGCAAGCTGCACTTGCCACAGAAATAATACCAAACACCAAACACAATGAAAATATGAACTTCGTTTTTATACACATAATGTCACTCCGGTAATTTATCACTCAATTTAGTCGCCATCGCCACCAAGAATTTCTCCAATGAACTGCCCGTTTTGGAATGCTTTAAACGTGTGACAGACAGAGGTCTTCGCACTATTCGGATGAATTAGACGGAATGCGTAAACTCCGATTTCATTATAGTCCGTATTTATGACCCAACGCTCGAGGGTATAGTCGTCGAACGTCACACCGCCGACATATACCTTAATCTGAAGATTGACGCTATCGGGCAGGTTTCTCTGAATGGATTCGACTTCCCACAGTTCGCTGTCCTCATAGATATCCATGGTCCAAAAATAGCCGTCCGCCGCGTTTTGGATCCAGCAGGCGTCGAGCTTCTTCGTTGCTAAGATTGGGCCGCCGTCGGAGACCCGCGCCACAATCATGTGTTCGCGGTTGTCGTCGCTCGCTGTAAGCGTGAGTGTCGTCGTAGAAGTGATTGCGCCAGCAGACAGCAATCTGTCCCCGTCGCTTTCTTCACGCGACGAGGACGTCGCGTCTACGAGCAATACGCTGCCATCCACCTCGTAGACGACGTTTGAGGGCATGCCTTCGAAGGTCCAAGTGCGCGCCTGGCCGAGCAGACAGGCGGGGTTGTCGCCTTCAAAACTGCCGCCGATCACCTCGATGGTGGCGCTGGCCGCGACCGTGTTGTTGCCTTTCCGGTATTCCCCGTTGATGGTGTAGGTGC
>JAAZBA010000381.1 GCA_012514045.1 Clostridiales bacterium
AGACCTATGATACAAGCTCCCCAGATTCTCCGCTCAAAGCCGCATACAGCTGTAGCAATAGCTGTAAGAACAGTGAATACAGCTGTGGTAACGTATGTAGAGGAGTTGAGCGCCATTGTGGGGTCGCCATGTTTGCCGATCCTCGCCGTCATAACTCCGATTATTGAGGCAAGAAGACCAAGTGCGGCAAAGCAGAATACCATAGCTACATTCATTACGCCGCCGACATAATAGTCAATTGATGCTGCGAGTACAAGAGCAGCTGCCATTGAGGCAACGTTTGAGTCAAATAGATCAGCACCCATTCCTGCGACATCTCCTACGTTATCGCCTACGTTGTCGGCGATAACAGCTGGATTGCGTGGATCATCTTCAGGGATGCCAAGTTCAACTTTACCTGTAAGGTCTGCGCTTATGTCGGCGGTTTTTGTAAAGATGCCGCCACCTGCTTTCGCAAAGAGGGCAAGGAAACTTGCTCCGAAGCTGAAACCGAGAACGGTTGTGGCGTCGCCTGTAAGCAGATATACAACCGTTACACCGAGAAGTGAAGCGCCAACAACAGACATACCCATAACGGCGCCGCCTCTAAAACCTGCCATAAAAGAGGGTTTTATGCCTTTCTTTGCTGCTTCCGCAGATTTGATGTTTGCGATTGTGGCTACCTCAATGCCGATTTTTCCGGCAATGGCAGAGAATACTGTACCGCATATGAAGGACACAACCATGATAATATTAGATCCGAAATTGCCCTTCCAGATAGGGGATGGGAGGAACAGAAGTATCAGAACGGCGATAACACCGGCGAACTTCGCAAGAACTTTGTATTCCCTGCGGAGAAACGTGCGGGCACCATTGCGAATGAGTGTGCCGATGTAGGCTATTTTTTGATTTGATGAGGGCTGCCGCTTGACCCACAGGAAGAGCCAGTAGGAAAAAGCGAATGCCAAGAAGGAAATCAAAATAGCTGCGATTTGAAAGATTTTGTCCATAAGAAAACCTCCTGAATTTATAGTAAATACGCAACTGCGCATAGTATAGCACAATCTCTTTTTCAATTCAAGCAAATTAAATCTGTTTTGAATAAATTTTGAATGACACAAACATCTTTTTAACGATATCTTTATTTGATATTTGTTCGGATAAAAAGCAATATCGCCCCGGATATATTTCCCGAGGCGATATCATCTATGCTTCGCAGTATTTTTTTAGGTATTCTTCCATCTTTTCCCGTATTTCGTCGTTAAGGACAATCTCGCCATTTAGCTTACGATTGTGCATATGCTCGATTATTTCTCTTACCGTGACTATCGGGTGGACAGTGATACCGAAATCATGTTTGATTTCCTTAATAGCGGTTGTGCCTACCTGACCATGTTCCATACGGTCTACGGAGATTATCATGTGCTCAACCTTTACATCAGCGGTGGCTCTAAGCTGAGGATAAACCTCACGCACTGCAGTGCCGGCAGTGATAACGTCCTCGATGAGAACAACTCTTTCTCCATCGGAAAGTTTATGACCGATAAAACTTCCGCCTTCGCCGTGATCTTTGACCTCTTTGCGGTTGAAACAAAAAGGTTTGTCAATGTTGTAAATATTAGAAAGCGCAACAGCTGTGGTTGTAGCGAGGGGAATGCCTTTGTAAGCTGGTCCGAAGAGAACATCAAAGTCCTCACCTACAGAATCCATAAGACATTTAGCGTAGTATCCACCCAGATTAGCCATCTGAGCGCCTGTCTTGTAATTGCCTGTGTTTACAAAATAGGGGGATTTACGTCCGCTCTTTGTAATAAACTCACCAAAGCGCAGCACGCCACAGGATATCATGAACTCAATAAACTCGCGCTTATAGTTTTCCATTGTACACCCCTCCTAAATATTGTCAACCGAAGAATTCGTTGTAGATCGCGTTTACAGTGTCCTTAAAATCGTAATCATCTACGCCAATGATAATGTTGAGTTCACTGGAGCCCTGGTCAATCATGCGGATATTGATGTTAGCTTTTGCAATGGCGGTAAAGAGGCGGGCAGCCATTCCCTTGCTTCTGACCATCCCTCGACCAACAACGGCGATTAGGGAAAGCCCAGTGATAACTTCTACTGAATCAGCGCTCGCGGCGGACTTAATCTCCTTCGCCAGCATGTCGGCTCTCCCGCTGAGAACGCTGGAATTGACAACAATACACATGGTGTCGATACCGGAGGGGAGATGCTCAAAGGATATACCATGCTTTTCGAACACGGAAAGAACTTTCCGGGTAAAGCCTACCTCTTGGTTCATCATATCCTTTTCGATATGGAACACAGAGAAGCCCTTCTTTCCGGCTATACCTGTTATGCTGCCGTGACGAATTTCGCCTACTCTGGGAGGTACAATCATTGTACCGGGATCGGAGGGACGGTTGGTGTTTCTAATATTTATGGGGATGCCGGCTGTACGAACGGGGAAAATGGCATCCTCGTGAAGAACCGTGGCGCCCATGTATGACAGCTCACGAAGTTCCTTGAAAGTTATTGTTTCAATAACCTGAGGTTCCTCAACGATTCTTGGATCGGTCACAAGGAAACCGGAAACATCTGTCCAGTTTTCATAGATCTCGGCGTCAACGCCGCGTGCAACTACAGAGCCTGTGATGTCAGAGCCGCCTCTTGAGAATGTCTTTATCGTACCGTCAGGCATTGAGCCGTAAAATCCGGGAATAACAGCGTATTCGTTTTCATGAGACATCTCTGTAAGAGCTTGATAGGAGTGGGGAGCATCGAGCTTTCCATTTACGTCAAAGAATATAACCTTTGCTGCGTCAATGAACGGGAAGTCAAGATAGGCAGCCAAGATAATACCGCTTAGGTATTCTCCTCTGCTGGCGGCATAGTCTCTGCCGCAGTTTTCAGAGAAAGCCTTTTCGATTGTGGCAAACTCGTCCTCAAGGGAGAGGTCAAGCTTGAGACCTTCTATTATATCTGTGTATCTCTTGCGAATAGGTGCGAAGAATTCTTCAAAATCCTTACCTATTGCAACGGCATCATAGCAGGCATAGAGCATATCAGTGACTTTATCGTCATTTCCGCTGCGTTTGCCGGGAGCGGAGGGAACCACATAGCGGCGATTTTTGTCGCTCTTTACAATATCTGATACCTTCTTAAACTGTCCGGCGCTTGAAAGCGAACTTCCGCCGAACTTTGCTACTTTAATCTGCATTTATATTTCTACCCCTTCCGGAATTTGAATCGCAATTGCGTATAAAAAAGTGCGTTTATCATTATATAACAAACCCACAATATTGACAACAGACAAATTCTATCATTATATATTAAACTTTCGTGTGTTTTTTGAGCTAATTTACAAGTACAATTGACTATTTCAGCATTTTGATATATAATCAGCCAATGATTTCACGTAAAGGATGAAACAGCAATGAGAAAACAGGACTATCAGACGCTTAAAATGATGCTTTCAGGTCTTGTCTCCCGTTATAATGAAAACAGTGAATACCTGACAGGACTGCGTATGACATTCAAATCGGGACGCAAAACTTTTGAAGCGAAAGCGAAGCCGGCAGAGGGCAGCACTCTTGATCTTTTCTACAATGGAAGCACAAAAAACATCGGAATCAGCGAAAGTATTCCTTTCTTTATCTCAGAATCAATGAAGTATGAAGCTTCAGAGTATGAATATATTGAGCGGGGCGTTACATATATCATAACAGCTGATGACAGGGGAGTAAGACTTCGCCAGCAGAAGTCAAAGCAGATAATTGAAACATCCCCAATAGCCTCAAACAGGGAATATATCCTCAAACAGGACAAAGCGGCACCTCTTCTTAAGGCTATCGGAATCCTAACAAAGAATGGCAAGCTCAAAAACGATATGATACGAAAGTATAATCAGATAGATCACTTTATAGAACTTATCCGCCCAATGCTGGAGGAATGCGGAGACGATACAATAACGGTTCTTGACTGCGCCTGTGGAAAATCATACTTAAGCTTTGCGGTAAACTTCCTGCTCCGTGATATAATGCGCAGAAAATGCCGTATCATCGGAGTTGATATTTCCGAAGAGGTGATCGAAGCGAGCAAGAGAACTGCCGAGGAGCTGGGATATAGGAACATGGAATTTATCTGCTCAGATCTGAGAGATTACAAGACCGATAAGCCCTCCATGGTTATCTCTCTTCATGCCTGTGATATTGCTACCGACATGGCGTTAGGGCTTGCGGTTCGCTCAAAGGCGAAGAACATAATATGCGTGCCCTGCTGTCATAAGGAGCTTATCGGCAAATACGAATTTAACGAAATCTCTCCACTTATGAAACATGGTATATTTAAGACAAGGTTCAATGACGTATTC
>JAAZBA010000171.1 GCA_012514045.1 Clostridiales bacterium
TATTCTTCAGGCTGTGGATCTCTTAGGTATCTGGGATCCTGGGCACCCTTCTGCGCGTGAGAGAAGTATGGACCTTCCATATGGAGACCTTCAAGGTTGGCACCCTTTTTGTTGAGCTTCTTAGCCTTTCGGAAGTTTTCGAACATCATCTTTGTGGTATCGTACGCACCTGTGGTGGCTGTGGGATAAAGAGTCGTGGTACCGTACTTTGCATGTGTTTCTGCCGCTACTAGAAAACTCTCAACTACGCCATCAAGAAAGTCGTAGTCGCCGGCGCCATGGGTGTGAATATCGATAAAGCCTGGGGATACATAAAGACCGGCGGCATCAATTACTTTGTAATCCTCATATGCATTATCATTTGGAACTATATCCTGTATTTTGTCGTTCTTGACAAGCACCTGAAAACCATCAAGCAGTCTATACGGTGTGAGAATTTTGCCATTCTTTATCGTTATTTTACTCATGATAATAACCTCCAAAAGTCTATTTCGGCGAACATACACATCGCCATAGATATATTGTACACTTTTTTTGCCGTTACGTCAAGATTTAATAAATCAAATTGCAGCTACAACATTGACAAGCACAAGCGACTGCGGCAGTTATATAACTGCCGCAGTCGGAAAATTTCAGATTAATTTCAGAAGTGAGCGATGAGCTCTATCTCTATAAGAGCTCCCTTAGGAAGCGCCGACACCTGGAAAGCGGCACGAGCCGGAAGCGGGTGATTATTTATGTATGAAGCGTAGATCTCGTTTACTTTTGAGAAATCATCGATATCAGTAAGGAGTACGGTGGATTTTAACACGGAAGAGAAATCGAGCCCTGCCTCTTCAAGAATAGCTTCAAGATTTTTAAATACTCTATTAGTTTGAAGCTCAATGTCTGCTGGTTCAAGCAGACCGGTCGCAGGATCAATGGGAATCTGCCCGGATACAAAGAGAAAGTCCCCTGCCTTGACAGCCTGAGAATAAGGGCCTATTGCCTTGGGAGCATTTGGTGTGCTGATTGCTTTTGTCTCCATAATGTTTTCTCCTTTTTGATCAGTAAAGAGGGTACTTAGATGTGAGTTCGTTTACTTTAGCACGGATGTAGTTTGCTTTCCTCTCATACTGTAACGCTGTGAGATATATAAGCTCTGCAAGCACGTCCATTTCCTCTTCCTTAAAACCTCTTGTGGTAACGGCAGGCGTTCCTACACGAATACCGCTTGTGTATGCCGGCTTCTGAGGATCATTGGGGATTGCATTCTTGTTGACAGTGATGTATACATCGTCGAGACGGCGCTCCATTTCCCTGCCGGTAATTTCAAAGTTGCGAAGGTCAACCAGCATCAGGTGGTTATCGGTTCCACCGGACACAAGGTTAAAGCCTTTCGCCACAAGACCAGCCGCTAGTCTTGCTGCGTTCTTTATGATCTGCTGCTGGTATGTCTTGAACTCGGGCTTCAGAGCCTCGCCCATACATATTGCTTTGGCGGCGATTATGTGCATGAGAGGTCCACCCTGGGTTCCGGGGAATACTGCTTTGTCAATCTTCTTTGCTAACTCTTCCTTACAGAGTATCATGCCTCCGCGGGGACCTCTGAGTGTCTTATGGGTTGTGGTAGTGACTACATCTGCATAGGGTATGGGACTTTGGTGGAGACCTGCCGCTATGAGACCGGCTATATGAGCCATATCAACCATTAGGTAAGCACCAACACTCTTGGCAATTTCGGCAAACTTGTCAAATTCTATCTTTCTTGGATATGCAGAAGCCCCGGCAATTATCATCTTCGGTTTACTCTCCTGAGCCAGATAGTAAAGAGTATCATAGTTTATTTTTTCTGTTTCGGGATCAAGGCTGTAGGGGACGACATTATAGTATGAGCCGGAGATATTTACAGGGCTGCCGTGGGACAGGTGGCCACCGTGCGCCAGATTCATGCCCATAACGGTGTCACCGGGTTTTACCAGAGCAAAATATACTGCGGTATTAGCCTGAGCACCGGAATGAGGCTGTACGTTTACATGCTCTGCTCCAAACAGCTCCTTAGCTCTCTCTATTGCCAGCTTCTCTACAATGTCAACGCACCCACAACCGCCGTAGTAACGTTTCCCGGGATAACCCTCGGCATATTTGTTCGTTAGAACCGTAGATGCTGCGGCAAGAACCGCCTTAGACACGACATTTTCGGATGCAATCAACTCAACATTTCTGCACTGACGTTCAAATTCCTTCCTGACAGCGCTACCTACATCAGAATCGGCCTTTTCAATAAAATCAATGATATCTCTTACCATTCCTACTCCATCCTTTATACAATCAGTTATTTTTAAGTATTCTTATTGCATTATGTATTTTAAAACTTTTAGACGTTAGTTTCTCAAGTTTTGCAAGCACATCCCCTGTCTTTAAGTATGGCGTTATGAAAGCACCTTCACTGTCAGATATTATTTCGCAGCCGGGGAACACATCGTTAAGATTTTCCTTGAGACTGTCGCTCGTAGCTCTCACCATAAAGCTGTATTCCATTTCACGATAGTCGGATACATAGCCTTCGGGAGCTTCGTCCCAGCTGTTTACAAACTTCTCTGCTCCCATATGCTTTACTATGTCGATAACATCCGCCACAACAGCGCTTGCTGTGGGAAGCCTGCCAGCTCCTCTGCCGTAGAACATTACGTTGCCGATAGCATCGCCGTCAACCATTATGCCGTTGAACACGTCCTCAACGTTTGAAAGCGGAGATTCCGTGGACACAAGGTGTGGAGCTACAATAATCTGCACTTGTTCATCCTTTTTAACCGCGCGGCCTATAAGCTTAATGACGCAATCGAGTTTACCGGCGCAATCAACATCAAGACGTGTTATCTTTGTGATCCCCTCGGTGTAGACCTGAGAAGGGGAAATATGCTTTCCGTAGGCAAGATCGGCCAATATGCATATTTTACGGCAGGCATCCAAACCCTCAACATCGGCTGTCGGATCCTTCTCAGCATAGCCTTTTTCCTGCGCCTCAGCTAGGGCGTCCTCAAATGACATCTTTTCTTTTATCATCTTTGTAAGGATATAGTTTGTGGTGCCGTTGAGAATGCCGCTGATTTCGTTGAAATGATTGGCACTTAGACACTGTGTAAGGGGTCTTATTATAGGAATACCGCCGCCTACGCTTGCCTCGAACAGATAGTTCAGATTCCTCTCTTGCGCCAGTCTAAGAAGTTCAACACCATGCTCCGCTACCAGTTCCTTGTTCGATGTAACAACATTCTTGCCTGCAAGGATTGCTCTCTTCGTAAAGTCATAAGCTACGCCCTTGCCGCCGATTGTTTCTACCACGATACTTACTTCCGGATCGGACTCGATAATCGAAAAGTCTTTTATAATCTTGTCTTCATAGACATCACCGGGGAAATCGCGGATATCTAAAATATACTTTACCACAATGGAAGCCTTTGACTTCGCCTGTATGGGAGAAGAATTTTTATCTATTACCTCGGCTACACCGGAGCCTACAACTCCGTATCCGAGAATCGCTACCTTTACCAAAACTAATGACCTCCAATTATTTATTCGCTTGCAATAACTTCTATTTTCTGTACGCCTTGAAGCGTTGACGCGCTCAATATCAAGTCACCTATTTCGCCTCTCATTCCAACAGTTCTGACGGATACGGTTATTATGGCAACCCTGTCCACCGGAACAGTCTGATTGATCGTAAGGATGTTGACTTTGAACTCTGCCATAAGACTGAGGAGCCTCGAAAGAACCCCTGCATTGTCATCGAGAGAGGCTTGAATAGTGACTATTTTGTCCGCAGAGCTATCCACAAGGAGATTGATATGATCACGGTATTTGTAGAACGCGCTCCTACTTATTCCTACTTTCGTTATGGCTTCTTTGATAGTCTTAACTTCTCCCAAGCTGAGGAGTTTTTTCGCCTCAACAGTTCTAAGCTGAACCTCAGACATTGCTTTTTCCGATATAATGTAGTACTTCAATTTCTGGGACAATATAATCACCTTCCTTCCATTAATCCACCCACAGTGTACACATGTATTTATAACAAGAGAAATTATATCACACAATTCTAAATTTAGCAATCGTAATATTGATACAAATAATACCCGAAGGCATGGTTATTTATGACAGATACTAATATATCTTCGAGTTTTCCACATATGATGAAAACAGTGAATTATTATCAAGCTATCCACTTAATTCTTGTATTATATAATGCTCTCAAAACATGTAATTACAGCTGGAAAAGGAGAAGTCATGCAATTTAATAAAATTATAATATCAAAAACGTTTAAATAATGTCAATAATGTGGTAGAATAATTACTATTATAAATTATAGGGGGGTTGCAATTGTCATTTTATATACCGCCGAAGTATGTCAAGATTCTAAAATCAATTCTTTATATCGTATTGGGAGCGTTTGCCGCCTATCTTTTTGTAAAATACGCTCTTTCCTGGTTCCTTCCCTTTTTAATCGCTTTTGCGGTAGCAAGGCTTTTGGAGCCTGTTGTGTCCTTTCTGGTACGCAAGTGCCGCTTTCCGAGGAAACTGGCAAGCCTTGTATTGGTATTTTTATCCTATGCCTCCATAGGTACGCTGTTATACTTCCTCGTGGCATGGCTTGCGAGAGAACTATCCTCCTTTATAAAGGCATTCCCTTCCTATTTGAGCACCTTGGCCGGCATCGTTGAGACATTTCTCCA
>JAAZBA010000070.1 GCA_012514045.1 Clostridiales bacterium
ATACCTCAACGGGCTCTCCAATGATATAGCGGATCATGTCCATATTGTGTATAGTCTGTTCCACGATCTGTCCGCCGGAGAGCTCTTTATCCCGCCACCATTTAACCCCAGGTATACCTCCGAAGCGATTGCAGTTGACATAAATAATCTCGTTTTCTTTGGCAAAGCGCTTTGTATCATCCACAATATTGCTGTAGCGGCACTGGAAACCGCAGGCTGTGATTAAGCCTGTCTGCATTACGAGAGCGTTTATCTTTCTTGCCAGCTCAAGGTCCAGCGCTATGGGTTTCTCAACAAAGAAAGGAATGCGGCGGCGTATCGTTTCAAGCTCTATTTCTCCATGGGCATAGGGTGGGATACAGATGAACACCATATCAGGCTCTATTTCATCGTACATAACCTTAAAATCGGTAAACGCCTTGCCCTTTCCGGCTCTCTTTACGAACTCTTCTGCCCGCTCTGGTATCAAGTCGCAGAAACCTGCCAGTTCTACGTCTGTGTAATCAAGAAAATGTCTCAGGTGATAGCCGCCGATTCCTCCGCAGCCTATTATCGCAAGCTTTTTCATATTGTTATCCTCCATTTTACAGTTCAAACATTATTTCAAGCGCTCTTGAGGTGATTTCATACAGGAAATACGGCGCGGCACTGATTATTCCCAGCTCCGCGGTGATATAGCCGTCATATCCTGCGGCGCGAAGAGATTCCATAACAGCTTTCCAGTTTATTGACCCCTCGAGAAGATTGACAAAAGTTCCGGCGTTACGGCTCGTACGGTGGAAATCCTTTACATGAATCTTTACAATCCTGTCTCCAAGCATCTCAATCCAGTGCTGTGGCTCGGAGAAGATGGCAACGTTGCCTACGTCGAAATACGCTCCGATTTTCGGGCAGTCCAATTCATCTATAAAAGACACCATGTCAACCGGTCCGGCAAAGAAGTAGTTCCATACGTTCTCAAGTCCCACCTTAACCGGACAATCGGCGATCTCGTCCTTAATCGACAGAAGCGTCTTCATGGCGTTTTCCCTTGCTGATTTTACGGAGTTCTCGGGGGAAATACCTCCCGGCACCGCCAGAATCGCGTCCGCGCCAAGGGCTTCGGCAAATTTAAGCTGTGTTTTCAGAAGTCTTTTCCCGAAGTCGGCTCGTGCGGGATTGGGTGAACCTATGCTATCGCCGTACTGAGAAGTAGATACGCTGTGGACGTTTATTCCGAAGCTTTCCGCCATGGAGCGTATCTCTGAGAGCTCGGAGTTCGTAGTGTCAAAGGTCAGAGAATGGGCTCCGGCATTTGTGCCGTCAACATTCAGCTCCACCCCTTCAAATCCCGCCTTCTTCAGGGCAGAAAACATATCCCTGAAAGACACATCACCAGGTATTGACCAGGCGTTTATTGATTTTTTCATCTCTTTTTCCTCCTGTTATTATATTCATATAATATGCCGTCTTTGATGTAGGCGTAGGGTCCGTCCTCGATAAGCTTTATCTTCTCCCCGCAAACGTATTCTATTGTCAACGGAGAAATAAACTTGTCTGTTCTGCCTATTGCCGCAAAGCCGTCCTTAACGGGAGCCAGAATGTAGAGCCTGAAGTCATCGTTGTCCGACAATATTACGTCAAAGCTATCACCACGGCGAAGCATCTTCAGCTCATGTGAGAAATGCTCATATATGGCGCACTCTTCGAAGACTTCGTTTATAATTCTCCCTTCAACAGGCTTATTTTCGCTGTCGAGGTTAAGCAGAGCAAGAATGCCGTACTCCCCTGCTGTGTTTTCAAGCTTCAGTGCTTTGCCGCTGACGGTGGGATCTTCTGTTACACAGTCAGCTGTGGGGGTACAGGGTTTGTCGCAGCGGAGTATCCTCCCATCAGATAGCGCCAAAGGCTTCAAAATCTCTCCTCTTGAGCGTCCTATCTTGTCGCTTACGTATATGGGACCGCCGCTTATAGCTCTCATAAGGCTGTTTTTCACCGCTTGTGAATCATCTGTCCACCACATATCCCAATCGCACCAATAAAACTGGCCTTGAAGGATGGAATTATAAGCACACTGGAGAACATGATTTGTGAACCACTCACGGTTTTCCGGAAGGAAGTCGTTCGAGCAGCGTGACACGGGACTTACACTTCTTGAGAACATGTCCTCGCTTCCCATACCCATACAGTTTATCATACAGTTATCAAAGTGCTCTCCTACAGAAGCCTCCATGCCGTCGTGATACTCTCTCGCTATCTTACCTACGGGAGCCAGTCCCTTGTAAAACCGTCTTGTCATCGTCTGGTTGTCTATCTTCACGAAGTCGGCGCCGCAGCGGCGAAAGAAGTCATGGAAGGTCTTGAAGTACATATAGGACTTATCACTTTTCCAGTTTCCCACAAGCTTGCCATCCGGAGTCTCGATTAGGTATTCCCGAAGCTTATCATAGGCCTTGCTCTCAGGCTCGATACCCCTCCAGTATCCGGTGGTGGGATGCCACATACCAACATTTATGCCGTACTTGTTGACTTCCTCGATACAGTGCTTCAGTCCGTTTGGGAAGCGGATGGGATCGGCCTCAAAATCGTACATTGCGCTCGAGTGCATAAGGGATACCATCTCTCGGAAATCAGAATAGTTATTTCCGTAAAAGTCGTGGATCTCCGCCCACATATCATCGAGGATTGCCCAATTTATTGGGATGTTTTTTTCCTTGAACTCCTCGCATTTCTCAATTATACCTTCTTCTAATACTCTTATCTGCATACTGTCCCAGCTACACCAGCCAAGATACTCGAAGCGCTCGGGATATCGCCTCTCGGTACGGTGACGAACGCCGGAATCAAGAATTTTAAGCGCTGTTTTGACGCACTCTTCTGTGAGTTTTACAGGGTCGGAGCCAATGGAGTATACAAAGCAGAGGCCTTTGCAGGTGTAGAGCTTGTCGTACCAGGAGAACACACGGGCGGCAAACCCTGTATCCGTTCCCTTGAGAACGCACTTGTATGTGTCGTTCACGACGGGGACAACAGAAACAAACTCCCCTGACTCAAGCTCAAGGATAAGGGCCTGGGTCTCGTCAGGGATATCTGTCAGCTTTTCACCGAAGAAGGGACGGCACCAGAATTCGCTGTAGCGGTAATTTGCCATGAGCCGGCGGACAGGTTTATCGGATATTATGTCAATAAGCATACCGCAGTCCGGATCGATGGGGGCGTCTCTTGACAAAGCGTCCGCATATACGGCTTTTACGTTTCCTTCACTCTCCTCGATAATACGGACATGCTTAGTGATTGTTTCACCTGCGATAGTGCATAGCTTCGGTGTGAATTTAAGCATCTCGTTGTCTCCTTTGAACCTGTCTAGCGTATTACTGCGTTTAGGAAAAATGCAGTGTAATCAATATCCCTGTTCCCCTCGTTTTCGAGGGTATAGTTCATTCCAAGCATCGCGTATTTCGCTCCGGCAAGGGTGTTGTAGGGAAGAAGTTCCACCTTTGAGTTTCCGACTATGCGGGCAATGGACTTAAGGTTATTGTCTGTATCAGTTATACCGGGGATAAGAGGCACTCTAAAGACGTACTCTTTCCCGCTTTTCATTAAATATTCAATGTTTTCAAGGATAGGTATGTTTGAAACTCCGGTATACTTTATATGTTCCTCCTCATCCGCAAGCTTTATGTCCTGCATTATATAGTCAAACCTGCCGACTACGTCCTTATACACTTCTTTTGAGGCATATCCGCCGGTCTGGAGCGCAAGGTGGATCCCCTTAAGCTCACGGCAGAGAGAAACGATGAATTCATGCTGAATAAGCGGCTCACCGCCGGAGATCGTGATGCCTCCCCCGGTCATGGTGAGGAAATCTTTGTTCTCCCGAAGTCTTTCTGCCAGATCATCAGATGAAACCGTCTCTCCCGCTATACTCAGACAACCGTTTGGGCAGGAATGAACACAGCGTCCGAATGGCTCGCACTC
>JAAZBA010000261.1 GCA_012514045.1 Clostridiales bacterium
GACTTATATCGACTTCCTGGGCACAAAAGCCGGCATACGTCTCCAGTATGGCGGCGACTTCAAGATATACTCCACCCTCAACGGCGGACTTGTGGAGATATCTCCGAAGTACAGGCCCACAAACCACTTCCAGAATGAGATCGATGCTTTCATCAACTGCGTACAGACAAGAGAAACCCTCCCCTCCCACATCGATAAGGCTATCCTAACATCTAAAATCATGCAGGCTCTGTACGATTCCTCCGACTTGGATAGAGAAGTTATGCTTTAATACTATCTGTATAATTTCTGTCTGTTTTAAGGAGTTGTTTATATGGCTAAGGTAAAGGTTGGTATCATCGGCTGCGGTTCAATCGGAACCTCTGCCCATATACCGTCCTATATGGCAAATCCCGACTGTGAAATTCTGTATTTCTGCGACCTTATATATGAAAAGGCTCAGTCCCAGGTGAAGAAATACGGCTGCGGCAAGGCTGTGACGGATTATTTTGAGGTGCTGAATGACCCGGAAGTGGACTGCGTATCGGTATGCACCCATACGGACAACCACACAAGGGTTTCCATTGACGCCATGCGGGCGGGCAAGCACGTGCTCTCCGAAAAACCCGCTGCGCGCACCTATGCTGAGGCGCTGGAGATGCAGAGAGTGCAGCATGAGACAGGTATGACACTCAACATCGGAGTTGTAAACCGTTTCCGAACCACCCCCAACCGTGTCAAGGAGATAATTGACGCCGGAGAGCTTGGAAATATTTACCACGTATATGTGGCTTTCAGAGCTCATCGCTCAATTCCCGGCATAGGCGGCGACTTCACCACTAAAGCTGTAGCCGGCGGCGGTGTATTGCTGGACTGGGGCATTCACTTCTTCGATGAGGTCATGTACTGCCTGGGCGATCCGGAGCCAAAGACAGTTACCGGCAACGCCTATTCTGTCCTGGGGGTTGATATACCAGGATATGTGTTTAAATCCATGCATTCCCGCGCTCCCAAGTATGACGGGGTATACGATGTTGACGACTTTGTCACGGGCTATATACGTACAGAGAAGGCTCCGAAAGTCCCCGGTCCCTCCATTTCCTTCAACGGCGCTTGGGCTCAGAACATCGGTATTGAAGAAATGTATATCGACTTCATCGGTGACAAGGCGGGTATTCGTCTCAACTATTATGGCGGATATACCATGTACTCCACCATGAACAGGACGCTCATTGAGATAAAACCTGATTATGACGAAGAAAATGGCTTCCAGAACGAGATAAACGCCTTTATTGACTGTGTCCGCACCGGCAAAAAATTGCCGTCCCACATCGATACCGTCATTATAACGGCGAAACTGATGCAGGCCATTTACGATTCCTCCGATACAAACCGTGAAATAGTGTTTTGAGGTGAAGAAACATGAAGAAAATCGGACTTATTGACCATTATCTTGACAATTGGCACGCAAACAATCTCCCCCGTTGGCTCAAGGACGAGGCGGGAGATAAGTATAAAATCTGCTATGCTTGGGGAAGCCTCCCCATGGGCACAATGAAGCCCAACGGCGAGGGCGCGAAGCCCAGCGCGCTGTGGTGCGCCGAGCAGGGCATAGAGCTCTGCTCCAGCGCCGCTGAGGTGGTTGAGAAAAGCGATGTGCTTCTGGTGCTCGCCCCCAACAACCCTGAAACCCATCCGGAGCTCTGCCGTGACGCTTTCGCCTCCGGCAAACGCACATATGTGGACAAAACATTTGCCACCGACGCTGCCGCGGCAAAAGCTCTCATTGAGGCGGCAAAAGCCGGCAATACCCCCATGTTCTCCTCCTCTGCTCTTCGTTTCTCCACAGAGCTAAAGGATGTTGAGAGAAAAGGACTTAAAATAATAAATTCCAGAGGTCCAGGTAGCTACGACATCTACTCCATCCATCAGATTGAGATGATTGTCGCCCTCTTTGGTCCTGAATTTGAGAGAGTAATGGCTATAGGCGACGAGACCGCTCCGGCGCTGGTGATCGAGTTCTCCGGTAAGCGCTTTGCCACAATAGGTCATTTCGGCTGGCAGTGTCCTTTCAACATGGCTCTGGCATACGAAAACGGAGAGCATACCCTTATTAAAGAGTGCTCCGACTACTTCCCCAATTTCGTCCATGAGCTTGTGGATTTCTTTGAAACAGGAGACATTAAGGTTCCCTTTGAGGAAACAATTGCCGTTATCGCCATCCGTGAGCTGGGCGCAAAAGCATTGCGAAATCCCGGTGTGTGGTTTGAGAGGAAATAGAATATGTTTATTGATGTTCACGCACACGCCTACAAGTACCCCTACCCTACGGAAAACGACGACTATCTTTTCATAACCCCCGAAGAGCTGTACAAGGCGCAGGACGATCTTGAAATCGAGCTTTCTTTGATTAATCCGGTGCTTGGCCCAGAGCTATATGTGCCCCAGTCGGTGGGTGAGGTCATAGACATGGCAAACGACTCCGGCGGGCGTTACATAGCTATGTGCAATGTAGACCCAAGAGCGCTCACAAACAGCTCCGACGCTCCTTTAGGCAAGCTTTTGGAGCACTACAAGGCTCTCGGCTGCGTGGGTATAGGAGAGGTCATGCCGAATCTTCCCTGGGAGGATGAGCGAATGCAGAACCTCCTTGCTTGTGTCGAAAAAGTGGAGCTCCCCCTGATATTCGACATGACGGGAAGAATCAACTGCTCATACGGCATATACGATAAGCCTGGCATGCCGGGACTGCGGATGTGCCTTGAAAAATTCCCCGATCTTAAGTTCATCGGCCACGGACCTTCTTTCTGGGCGGAAATATCCGTCCTGCGCTCTCCCGAGGATATTACGGGTTATCCGGATTATCCCGTTATCGGTGAGGGTGAGATGCCTAAGATGCTGCGGGAGTATCCAAACCTTTATGCTGAGCTTTCAGCCGGCAGCGGCTACAACGCTCTGGCAAGGGACGAAGAGAACGCGGTGTCTTTCCTCAATGAGTTTTCGGACAAGCTGATGTACGGCACTGACATATGCTACTCATGGCAGCGCCCGGAAACCGCGTCGTTTCTGAAGCGGCTGCGCTCCGAGGGAAAACTGTCGGAGGATAATTTCCAAAAAATAGCTAAGGGCAATGCGAAAGCGCTGTTCAAGTTATAGAACAACATTGTTCAGGCTGTAGATAGAAAAATACGGCGGGTCATGTTTGACCCACCGTATTTTTTACTTGTCTGCTCTGGGGAAGTAGCTTATTCTCAGGGCGGTGCAGCCAAAGAGAATGGCTTCTATAGTCAGGGGATATATAGGTTGATATGACATATGAAGTATCCATGTTTAGATTGTTCTGAAGAAGGAGGATTTTTTCATAGCCAACAGACAGCAGGGAACCACAGCGCAGTATAAGCGGGATAACGATTGTGGGAAGGATTGTAGGTATGTTGAGATGCATGAAGAGGATTTGTGTTCTCTGTCAACTGTATTATTCCCACAAAAAACATTGATAAGCGAATATATTTGTGATATACTTTACGCATAATAATCAGGAGGTATGCGGTTATGCTTGAAAGACTGAATAATTACTCTGTATTTGACGGCTTAGGCGCTCTTTCCCAGGCTGTGGCGGGGAAGGTGGAGAATATCCCTCTCAGAGAGGTCATAGAGAAGATTGCAGCCCGTGAGAACGGAGATTTCACTTCCCTGCTGTTCCTGCCGGTGGACGAGGAGATCAAATGCAAAATAAAGGACACCTTTGATGCCGAATACAGGGAAGTCGAGGACTGCTATGTTGTGGATACCACCTGCGAGGAGATAAAAGTATACTCAGATTCCATGTCCGGCCACCTCTATGGCGCGAACACACTGCTTGCTCAGTCCTATTTCAACGATGGGCTTATCCCCAAGGGACTTATTTACAACATCCCCCGCTGCCCCTTCCGCGGATTAAAGGTATACATGCCGGCGTCTGATGATCTTGACTCCTTTTACAGAACCGTTGACCTTTTGGGCTACCTGCGCTGCAACAAGCTCATTATCGAGGTGGGCGGCGCTATGGAATACAAGAGCCATCCGGAGATAAACGAAGCATGGCTTGAGTTCTGCAAGGAAATGAACAAATATCCCGACAGGGCAAACGAGATACAGAACAAGACATACCCCTGGGCAAAGAACTCCATCCACTTTGAAAACGGCGGAGGAAAGTATCTTACCCAGGACACTGTCAGAAAGCTTGTGAAATACTGTACCGACCGCGGATTTGAGGTTATCCCGGAGATGCCCACCCTGAGCCATGCGGACTATCTGCTCATGCCCCATCCGGAGCTTGCGGAGCGAAAGGAGGACATGTGGCCTGATGTCTACTGTCCCTCCAACCCCGGTTCTTACGAGCTTGTGTTCGACCTTTTTGAAGAAGTAATCGACGTCTTTAACCCCAAAATCATGCATATCGGCCATGATGAGTACTATTCCATCGGTATATGCGACAAATGTAAGGGAAAGAGCGGAGAGCAGATCTATGCGGACGACATCAACAAGCTCTATGATTACCTTGCCGAGCGGGGCATCCGCACCATGCTTTGGGCGGAAAAGCTCATCGACGCCATATCCATGACCGGTGTCCACTACGGCGGAAGCGAGCTGAGAAAACGTTACAGCGACGGTACTGTCGAAATCGTCCGTCCCGCTACTTTCAAGTCCATCGATATGGTACCTCGGGATATCATCGCCCATCACTGGTATCACAGCATTCAGAACTATTTTGACGATGAGTACCTGAAGCGTGGCATGGATATGGTCTACGGCAACTTTACAGCCCACACATTTCTGGACTGGAACCGCCGTCTGGCAGCCGGAGCCAAAGGCGGCGCCCCATCCCATTGGTCCAGCCTTGAGGATGACACTCTTCAGAGAAACGCGGTCTTTCTCTCCCTCATATACTCCACTGAGCTCTACTGGGACGAGGATTACGACGATGCAAAATTTCCCCAGTATCTTGACGAGTGCTTCTATGAGCTGTTCATGCACTGCAACCGCGACGTGATGGCACGCCCCCACTTTGAAATCGTCCATACCACTACCATAAAGCGCCCTTATGTATATATTTCCAGCTTGCCCATGCAGCTTGAGAAGGATACAATCGGCAAATACATCGTCACATACGATGACGGTACCGTTCATGAGATTCCTATTGTCTATGGACTAAACATCACAAACAAAAACCGCACCTGGGGCAGAAAATACCACGGCGATGCCCGTGAGGACTTCGGCGTTGCGGAGAGAGATTCATATATGGTGGACTCCCTACTGGTTGAGGTGGGATATACCGCTCTTCCCATGAAGGACGGCTCAGATACGATCTTTAAGATAGAGGCGGAAAATCCATATCCGGAGAAGAGGATTATGTCCGTAGATGTGGTAAAAGTCTGCGATGACGAGGGCGATATTATTCTGA
>JAAZBA010000072.1 GCA_012514045.1 Clostridiales bacterium
AACGATACGGACAAATGGATTTCTGCCCTTGAGACTATTATTCAGTTTGAAACACAAACTTCGGAGAACCTTGAGCTTGCAGGAGAAGGCATATACTCCTTCAGCTACGTATCTGATGACTGTATTGCCGTGAACTACTATGTAGCGCCGACGGAAAACGTGCCGGCAAAAATCATGCTTACCTGTGTTCTTTCAGAGAAGTGCGCAGAGCGCTTCGCGCTTTCAGGAAACGGCACCGCCGTTTATGACCTCGACCGTTTTTATGATTTCATAAGTGTGTACGATGAAATAAACTACTATCAGACGGTGGAGAATGGCGTCATTGAAAAATATCTCGCCTTTAAATGCAACACCGATCCGAGGGAGCTTATTATCCTTGTATCTGTATGCGACACCTACTTTAACGCCTATGATTCGAAATATATCAGAGCCGGAGAGATAACCACTGACAGCGAAGGAATAACAAGAATCAGGATGACCAACACCCTTAACAGCATAATGGATTCTCTTAAAGGCTCCTACGCATATCCCTATACATGCCTTACCATAGCCGCCCCTTACAGCGAGGGAAAAAGCCAAGCCTACTATGCAGGCCAAGTGCTTTTTTCCAACATGAATACCCTTGGTGTCACCCATAACGGAAAGAAATCCGCTGAGGTGGGAGAGATGAAGAAGGGCGAAAACATGATTATCGGGCTGGATATATTGGATCTTTATTCCGCCATGGAAATTCTCAATCCTGATAAGGCGCTGTACACAATCTCATATACCATGAGCGACGAAAAGGGCAGCGTTTGCAACGGCGGCTTTAATCTCAAGGTAGCTGGGGAGAATATGGCTCCGGACGAGCCATTCCTGATAAACGACCTTATGAGCCTGAACATTGAAAATCTCTCAGCCTTCGGAGAGCTTACGGCGGATGAAACGGTCAAGCCCGGAGTCTATACCATGTGCGTGGTGTTCAAGGTGTACGAAGATACAGGAGCGGAGGTATATTCCGAGGCGAAGTACGTATCATTTGTACTGAAGTAAGAATTTGTCATAAAAACGAAGTGCAGTAAAAGAAATAATCCTTGCAATTATTGAGAAGCAGTGCTATAATAATGGAGCGGATTAGTTCCGTTCCTTCTGCGGGAGTAGTTCAGGGGTAGAGCACCTGCTTCCCAAGCAGGTTGTCGCGGGTTCGAATCCCGTTTCCCGCTCCAAAAAGAGCCATCTAAGCAGTGTTAGGCGGCTCTTTTTCCTGTTTTTACTAACTTTTTAGAATGTTTTATTCTCTGCGCGTCAAGTATTAGAGCTGTGGAAGTATAACCGAAAATGCAGTATAATCGACGAAGGAAATTTGAGAGGTGACAATATGGCGGAGGTATCGGCGAAAAGGGACTTTTCGAAAGGACCGGTATGGAAAGTTATTTTAGCGCAGGGACTGCCTCTGACATTGGGACAGCTTGTACAGCTTCTGTACAACGTTGTGGACAGGATATATCTGGGGCATATCGAAGAGGGAAGCAGCATCGCGCTCACGGGAGTTGGACTTACATTCCCGGTTATTACCCTTATTATGGCGTTTACTGCGCTGTTTGGTTCCGGAGGCATACCTCTGTTCTCCATTGCCAGAGGGGCAGGAGATGTGGAGCGGGCAAAGAAGATCCTCGGGACATCCTTTGCCTTGCTGCTTGTATCCTCTGTTGTTTTAACTGTGTTGGGGCAGGTGTTTTGCTGTCCGATTTTGTTCATGTTCGGAGCCAGTGAGGAGTCATACATCTACGCCGAGAGTTACCTCAGGATATATCTTGCGGGCACAACCTTTTCTATGCTGTCAGTGGGATTGTCGGGTTATATCAATGCTCAGGGTTTCCCCGGGACAGGCATGCTCACTACGGTGATCGGAGCAGCGGCAAATATCATACTCGATCCGGTGTTTATTTTCGCTTTGGACATGGGAGTCGCCGGAGCGGCGATTGCCACAGTAATCAGTCAGGCATTGTCCTGCGTCTGGGTGCTGATCTTCCTGACAGGAAAAAGGGCTATTCTCAGGATTACGGCGAAAACAGTCGGTTTCTTCAGGGATATTATAAAGGATATAATGAAGCTAGGTACTGTCGGCTTTATTATGCAGGGCACCACTTTTTTGGTACAGGGAGCCTGCAACTCCACTCTTCAGACCTATGGAGGAGATCTATACGTGGGCATCATGACAGTGCTCAACTCCATAAGGGAGATATTTATGCTGCCCCTTTCCGGTGTTATATCGGGTTCGCAGCCTGTCATAGGCTTCAACTACGGAGCAAAACGTTACGATAGAGTAAAAACCGCCATTAAGTTCAATACAATCGTGGGCAGTTTATATATGCTTGCGGCCTGGCTTGCCATCATATTATTCCCCCGAGTGTGGTTCAGTATTTTCTCAAACGACGCCGTGCTTATGGACAGCGGTATCAAAGCTCTGAGAGTGTATTTCTTCGGCTTTGTGTTTATGGCGCTGCAAGTCGCGGGACAGAGCACCTTTCAGGGGCTGGGATATGCAAAGCATGCCATTTTTTTCTCTCTTTTGCGTAAGGTGGTTATTGTGCTCCCTCTGACGCTTATCCT
>JAAZBA010000126.1 GCA_012514045.1 Clostridiales bacterium
CCAGATTAAAACGCTTCATACCGTTTACAACCCGACAGATAGCGGCAAAATCCCAGAGGTTTTCCTGGAATTTTTCAGTAAGGGGATGCACAACATGGGGTTTTAGGACAGTAAATGGTACTCCGTACTGACAAAATACGTCTGTTACGGAGAACTTGCCGCAGTAGGCGTCACGGCGATGAGCAAAGTCCAGCTTGCCGATATCGTCAGGATATGCCTGCATGAGAATAGGAACTCCCGCGTCCTGTAGAGCCGTTATCGCTCCGTTTTCGTCGGCAAATATAGGCATGGAGAATATGACCCCATCGTACATACCTTCGTGCTCCTTGAGCCATTTGGCGTATAGCAGTCCCTCATCACGTGTTTCCACTCCGCCATAGCGGGTGAGAAACGCGTCCATAATAATGTAGTCGTAGCCTGCATCGGTGACAGCTTTTACCATGTCCTCACGGGCGCCGTAAATAAGCTCACCGGGCATGAAACCTCTGTTGCAGAAACAAAGGGCGAATGTCATTTTTTTCATAATATGCCAACTCCTTTTGTAATATTATCGGACTTTAATTGATTCCACAGCCTGAGCTACGGCATAGTAGTCGTCGGACAGGATGGTGTCAATCCCCATGTTTATAAACTGTTTTGCCTCCTCGGGGTCATTTGACCAGAATACGTTGCAGATGACATTGTGCTCATGAGCCTTATCAATCATCTCCTGATTGAAATAGGGCTTAAAAAGCTGTACTTTTTGGCATTTAAGTTCGATTGCCCTCTCCACTATCTCCCAGGGGTTGTCTCCCGCGCCGCAGCAGAGGGTGATATGGGGGGCAATACGCTTTGCAAGACGAAGAAGATTGTCGTTCCCGGACATGAAGTAGACATATTTCTCGCAGTCGTATTTGTGGATAAGGTCCACGATCTTCTGAAGCAGAGATTCATCATACTCGCAGTCATTTGTTAATGTCTTTATGTGGATGTTCATTATTGTGTGTCCGGCGAATTTCTTGAGAATATCTTCAAACCTGACGATCCGCAGACCTTTAAGGTTCTCAGAGTGTTTTACGCCGAAGTCAAATTTCGTAAGCTCCTCATAGGTGTGTTCGTAGACAAACCCTTCTCCATCGGATACACGATCGAGTCGATCATCGTGGATCGAGACAATCTCTCCGTCTTTTGTGTACCAAAGGTCGAATTCTATTTCCACAGCTCCCAGAGCAACAGCTGCTCCGAAGGCGGGCATGCTGTTTTCTGGAGCCAAGGTGCTGAAGCCCCTATGGGCGCATACTCTGGGGTATGGCATTATGGCGTCATGACGGACTATGGCGCTGCCTCCATTGCGGTATTTCCAGGGACGGCGGCCTTTTTCTGTGTACTCATGATGGGCGGAGTCCGGATTGCCAAAGCCTGCAGGCTTATAGTATTTCTTTGCAGCGTCAAACTCAGCGTATGCTGTGCCAACGGAGCTCTTCATGTTGACAAGCACGGTGCCATTGGGTGCGACAACCATGCTGCCGCCTCCCACAGGGGAATCAGACCCCATGCTGACTGAGGAGCGAACAACGTAGGAATTACAGTTGTAGGCGCAGAATTGGCACATGGTTTCCAGCGCGGAATGGGTATCGGTTCTTTGATGTGAGCAGCCGATTATGATGTCCAGATTATACCTTGCCATGTTGGCGAAGGTCTCGTAATAATAGAAATCGTAGCAGGTTAAAAAACCGTAGCGAATGCCGTCGATTGTTATGACCGTAGGCTCTCCGTGCTCATATGTGTATTCATGATCGAGCTTCATTACAGATATCTCACCGGGGGTGAGATGCTGTTTGAAGTACATTCCCACCACTTCGCCGGAGCGATCGATGGCATAGGTTGTGTTACGGAAACTGGAATCAAACTCAAAGGAGCCGTTAAAGAACACAACGGCATTGCAGCGTTTTGCCGCTTCTCTGCATGCTTTGAGAAGCGGGGGATTGTATTTGCGAACGCTTAATTCAAAAAGTTCACGTGTTTTGGAATAGCAGGGCTCGTCCGCAGACTCCGGCAGAACTATAAGATCCACCGACTCATCGCAGGACTCAAGAAGCGCAAGCTGCTTTAAGAAAAGCTCGTCACAGCGGGAATAGTCGGTTGAGTACTCGGGCTGGATAATACAGACCTTCATCAGTGTTTTTCCTCCCTTAGTGAATTTTTTATCATTATATCACGAAAAAAACCGCTTTACAATAAATCTTTGAATAAACCGCGTAAAAGACGCTGATGCAGCTCATAAAGCGCTACCTTCTGGTCGGAAAAGAGTATAAGTTCATACGCTTCAGAGAAGGGGAGCCATCTTACTTCACTATGCTCCTCCGACAGTTTAATTTCTCCCTCATACTCAAGGGCAAAGAACCGCATGGGTACGACCACGATTTCATTTCCCCAGTGAGCCCGGGCTTCCTTATCAAAGATGTTGTCTGGAAGGTAGCTTATACACTTAAGCTCCCTAAAGTGGTAATCTCCCTCAATCCCTGCCTCCTCGAAAAGCTCCCGTTTAGCTCCCTCAAGATAGCTTTCGCTGCCCTCGAGTCCCCCGCATATGCCTTGAAAACAGTCCTCCATATCCGCTCTTCGGAAAACGGCGTATTCGTAATCGTCACCACGTTTGCGGTAAAGGTATACGTGTATCTGTTTCGGCTGTCTTGCCATAATAAAACCTCCTGTTTCACGGGCGATAATAGAACAGAGACCGCGCATCGTAAGGCGCGGTCTCCATGTAATATGTAAATCTATTCCCAATAGCGGTTTTTAAGAGCTGTTCCTGCAAGAGGACAGCGGGTGTAGCATATACCGCAGTCGTCGCAGTCCATGCTCCTGATATGATACTTTCCATCATCCGTACGATATATGGAATGCTCTGCACAGCTGTCAAAGCAGGCTCCGCAGCCTGTGCATTCGTCAGTGATGTAGTAGGAGAGCTCGGGAGGGGTCTCACCTCCGAAGCCAAAACGTAGACGGCGAACCATATCGTCACGGTAGAGGTGGAATATCTCACCATAGCCTCGGACAAGCTTAAATAACACGATAAGGTCTGTATTAAAGCGGTACATTTTCATGGTACCGGGATTTCCTTTGGCATACTCTTTATATCTTGCAGGATCCTTACATTCCTCCACGGTGGCGTTTATCCTCAGGGAGTGGTGGGTGTCTTCAAGAAGGGTAGCGACAGAAATACGGGGAATTGCCTTAAGCTGGGCGTA
>JAAZBA010000120.1 GCA_012514045.1 Clostridiales bacterium
AAGATTTCCCAATAAAGCAAAGATTTCTATGTAAACAGAGGGTCTCAGTCCCCCTGTTGGAAGGACTAACCGCTACCGTTATGGCAACACCCATAAGAATAGTGTAACAGAATAAAAACCGATTTGCAACAACAAATACAAACGCAATACCGATAATTTGCCAAGCTATATTTTCTAGGAGGATCCTCATATGAAAGTATTTTTATGTGGCGGTGGAGCAGACATTCAGACAATAGAAGCAAACAAGAGACTGAATGAGGTAATAGATCATTCAAAACCTTGTCTGTATATTCCGCTTGCAATGGAACCGGAAAAGTATGACAGCTGTTACGAGTGGATAACAGGAGAATTAAGCGCTGTCGAGATTCCCGGAATTGAAATGGTACGAAGTGCTGAGGAAATACTGGCTAAGAATTTGAAGGATTACAGCGTGATATTTATTGGAGGAGGCAACGCTTTTAAACTGTTAAGAGATTTGAAAGTAAGCGGAGCCTTTGAAAAAATCAAGGAATATCTGGATAACGGTGGAGTTGCCTTTGGTGGCAGCGCAGGTGCGATTATCTTTGGCAGGGATTTGGAGGCGTGCCGGCTTGATGATGCAAATGAGGTGAATCTGACTGATATAGATGGCTTTGATGTATTAAACGGAATATCCATATTGTGTCATTATACCAACAGAACAGCCGAAAAGGATGAGCAAAGCAAGCAGTTTCTGTTAGAGCTGTCAAAGCGTAGAAAAGCGGTAGCTCTGCCGGAGGAAGTTACGCTGTTTGTAAATGATGAGAGCGTAGAGGTTATCGGAGACAGACCATATTATTTCTTTGAAGATGGCGAGATGGAGACCGTTTATCATGAATGAATACATAAAGAATTTAAATCGCATTGAGTTTGTTGTAACAATGGCGTGTACCGGAAAGTGTAAGCACTGCTCGGAAGGCGAGCATACCGGTTGTACAGGTCATATTGATGAGGAGGTTGCCGTAGCGTCAATCCGTGAGGTGTGTGAGCACTATAAAATTGAGTCTCTGATGACCTTTGGCGGAGAGCCCCTGCTTTATCCGGATGTGGTGTATGCCATTCATCGCACTGCAAAGGAAATGGGAATCCCTCAGAGAGATTTGATTACCAACGGTTTCTTTACCAAGGATACAGACAGAATTGCGGAAGTGGTGAAGCAGCTGGAAGAAAGTGGGGTCTGTCAAATCTTATTGTCTGTGGATGCCTTTCATCAGGAGACTATTCCTCTTGAGCCTGTGAAGTATTTTGCCCGGTGCGTGGCAAACTCAAAGATAAGTATCAAATTAAGCCCCGCCTGGCTTGTAAGCAAAGAGGACAACAATCCCTACAATGTAAAGACAAGAGAGGTTTTGAAAGCTTTTGAGGATTTGGAGATTCCCGAGGGGTCAGGAAATGTGATTTTCCCCAGTGGTAATGCATTGAAGTACCTTGGAGAGTATTTTGATGAAAATACAGAGTATTCAAGTCCCTATGAAGAAGATCCGAAGGATATCAGAGCCATTGGCTTTTCACCGGATGGAGAGGTTCTCAATGGTAATGTTTACCGGAAGGGGATTCTGGATATTTTGAGGGATTATCAACCGTAAAGACAATTCATAATGAAAAAGCAAGAGGACTGCCACGAGCAGTCCTTTTTGTATATTGTGTAGGAGTGGGTTTGACAACGGAATACTTGTTTTGATAAGCTTAAATTACATATATGGATTAGAGGAAAAACTGGATAAAGGAGTAATCTATGTATAATGCAACCTAAAGTTTACAAAAAGAACGGTGA
>JAAZBA010000227.1 GCA_012514045.1 Clostridiales bacterium
CGGGGGTTTCGGAACTTTTTCTTTTTTCTCTTTTTTTTCCTTTTTCGGCTTTTTTCTTGGCATCAGAGTCATGTAAAGCCCCTGTATTCCCACCTTCAATGTCAGAATACCGTCATAGTAGGACACATAAACCATAAGCCTTAAAAAGAGGATGGCAAGTATAATTACAAGGACTATTATCAGCGCGATCAATCCCCATCACCTGCTTCTTCGTCAAGTTCCGGAAGTGGCGGCAGCTCGTGTAGTTCGGACAGATCAAACACCCGGAGGAATTCCTCCGTTGTCTCATACAGAATCGGTCTGCCGGGTACATCAAGCCGTCCGGCTTCACGGATAAGTCCCTTATCAACGAGGCTTCCAACAGTATAGGAGCTGTCTACACCCCTGACCTGCTCAATATATGCCCTTGTTACAGGCTGCTTATATGCAACGATAGCCAACACCTCCAACGCCGTTTGGGTTAGCGAAGGCGGTTTGCGTGTCTCCAGAGCCTTGTATATACTCTGGGCATGCTCGGAAGCGCTGACCATTCTGTAGCTATCCTGAATTCTTATTATTCTCACGCCACGGCGTTCATAGTCCAGCTGATCGCGAAGCTCTTCACATATCTCCCTTATCTTATCCTCTTCGCATCCCGCTCCGATAGCGAGACGCCCCACCGGCACACTGTCTCCCGCGGAAAACAGGATCGCCTCAACTATTCTCATCTTTTCCTCGTCCACTGCGCACCACCTCTTCTTATATTTTTATCCAATCTCCCCGTCGGACAGCACCAGCACACACTCGCCGTTATTCTCCACAGGCTGTATTCTCTTTGTGTTCATGAGCTCCAACAGCGCCAGAAACGTCGCTACAAGCTCGGAGCGTGTCTTTGTTCCTATAAAAGCGTCCTTGAATATAAGCTGTCCTTCTTTTAGAAGCCTTGAGAGCAGCAGCCTCAGCTTCGGCTCCACCGGCTCGGACTCATAGCCCACAACGCCCCGAAACTCCGTCAGCGACGGTGGAAGCTTGTTGGCGTTTCTCTCGATCATGGACCTTACCGCCCGCCTCAAATCGTCAGTTACGTGCTTATATTCGTATTTCATGTTTGCCTTTGGCAGAGGCTCAGGAAGTTTTACGAACATATCCCGTCCGATTTCATACCTTGCTGCTAAAATCGGCGCTATGTCCTTGTATCTCTGATACTCAAGAAGGGATCTCACCAGTTCCTGCCTGGGATCCTCCTCTCCCTCTTCCTCACGCTTCGGAAGCAGAAGCTTCGTCTTAATAAGAATAAGCTCCGCCGCCATAACAATAAATTCGCAGGTGATATCCATGTCCATGGATCGCATCCCGTCCAGATATTCCAGATATTGCTCAAGAAGCGACGCAATAGGAATGTCCTGTATATCTATTTTGTTCTTCGCTATGAGATGCAGCAGCAGGTTTAAGGGACCATCGAAGCTTTCAAATCGAAAGGTTACAGCAGTATCCATCTGACAAAGCTCTCTATTCCGTTCATTAAGAAACTGCGTCCGTAAGCCAGCGGCACAGTCAACACACCAAACATAAGGAGCAGGAAAAGCGCGATCTGTATATATTTCTCGTACTGCATAAGCTCATAGTACCATTGGGGAGGCAGAATAAGAGACGCTATCCTTGAGCCGTCCAGCGGCGGCAAGGGAAGTATGTTGAACACAGCGAAGCCCACGTTGATTGAGGCAAGGATTTTGAAAAAATCGATAACATAGGATACCCAAAACCATCCGGGCATATATAGTATCATGGCATAGACTATGAACACGCTCACTGTACCGAAAATCACGTTTGACAGAGGTCCCGCCAGTGCAACAACAGCCATGCCAAGCCTCGGCTTTTTAAAGTAGCGCATATTTACCGGCACGGGCTTTGCCCAACCGAAGCGCACAAATACCATACAGATTAGTCCGATGGGATCGATATGTTTTGCGGGATTCAGGGAAAGCCTTCCAGACATCTTTGCCGTGGGATCCCCCAACTTATATGCTACTAAAGCGTGACAGTATTCGTGAAACGTCAGCGCCAGCAGTACTGCCGGCAGCGTAATGAGCAGTTCAAGTATTCGTTCAAGCATCTTCTAAAAGAAATCACCCTTCGTGTATTATTTCTATTATATACCAAGATTATGGCGCATACAAGAGTTTTATGTTAAAATTCGCTTGAATTTTCATTTTTCGCTTTACGAATCGTCAAGTCGGTGATATAATACATTTATAAGACAGTATGGGAGGTTTATTCATGGCTGATTTCAACAAGTACGATCCTCAAGACATCGAAGCTAACAAAACTGTTTCAATGCTGGCGTACCTTATTTTCTTTCTTCCCCTTTTAGTCTGCCCCCAATCGAAGTTCGCACGTTTCCACGCCAACCAGGGACTTCTTATATGGATTATGTGTTTCGCATCAGCGGTAATCAAAATCATTCCCATAATTGGAGGCATCGTCTCATCTCTTATCGCCATCGCCGCCCTTATATTCATCATCCTCGGTATGGTAAACACCAACAAAGGTCTTGCTCAGGAGCTCCCTGTTATCGGGCATCTTCAAATAATAAAATAAACTTGCTCATCTGCCGGCATTTCTTGCGAAATTGCCAGCATTGTTCCTGTCTGAGAAAAGCTGCCGCGGAAGCATTTCCACGGCAGCTTATATCTAGCCTTTCAAGAATGTACCCATAAGAGTACGTCCCTCTTCAATGAATATGCCGGTCTCAGTACACTTTGCCTCGGTGTAGCTTTCCACGCCCTTTTTCTCCCTCCTGCTGTCAAAAAGCACATAGGGCACAGGATCGGCGGTATGGGTACGCAAAGCCAGAGGTGTGGGATGGTCGGGAAGAATGAGCACTCTGTAACTTTCTCCTGCCTCCTCAAGTCCTTTTACAACGGGACCTACAATTTTCTCATCAATAAGCTCGATGGAGTGGATTTTGTTTTCATATTCTTGACGATGACCGCATTCGTCCGGTGCCTCTACATGGATGAAAACGAAGTCTTTGCCGGAGAGGAGTGCGGAAAGAGCCGCTTTAGCCTTTCCTTCAAAGTTTGTGTCGATGTTGCCCGTAGCGCCTGGAACCTCTGCCACATCAAGACCAGCACACTTACCGATACCCTTGATAAGGTCAACAGCTGACACAACGGTGCCGGTCACTCCGTAGAGGTCGAAGAAAGAATCCAGTTTCGGCTTTGTACCTTCTCCCCACAGCCAGATGGAGTTTGCGGGCTTAAGTCCTCTCTCCCGGCGGCGGATATTTACGGGATGGTTATCCAAGAGCTCAAAGCTCTTTTTCATAAGCTCAGTGAAACGTTTGCCAGCCCCATCCTTAAGAATATAATCCCCTACCCGCTTCGTTAGGATATCGTGGGGAGGCGTAAAATCAAAACCAGTGTGCCCATTCTCCCATACGAGACAATGGCGATAGCTGATACCGGTATAGAACTTCATTCCATCAAGGGGCAGATGCTTGTTCAGGTACTTTATGAGCATGCCCGCTTCTCTTGTGGATATTTCATCCGAGGAGTAGTCAATCATCGTCATATCTTCATAATCTCCCTCACCTTCAAGGGACACGAGATTGCAACGCAATGTAACGTCGGTGTCCTTAAGGTTGATGCCGATACTGACCGCCTCCAGAGGAGAGCGTCCAGTGTAACAATGACGTATATCATATCCCAGCACGGAAAGATTAGCGGTGTCGCTGCCCGTCGGCATGCCGTGGGGGATCGTCCTCACCATGCCGCACTCGCCCCGGGAGGCAAGGGAATCAATGTTGGGCTTGTGGGCCAGCTCAAGGGGCGTTTTCCCTCCGAGGTTTTCATTTGGCAGATCCGACATTCCGTCGCCGAGGAATACTACGTATTTCATGTTTCTTACCTTTTCCTTTTTCAAATATCTTTTATTTGCGTACCATTATACACTCAGTACAGACATATGTCAATATAATGTGTTCTTTTCCTGTTGACTGAACCCATATCCTAAGGTATACTGTTTTCGAAAGGAAGTGTCAAAACTTATGATATCTTGTACAGAGTTTATTCCGCTTTACAGCGAATTTTTCAAGTTTCTCGATAAAATCGGTGGTCACGACGCTGTAATGGAATACTGGTACCATATCTCCGACAGCAGCCTCGGAGATAGAACAAATCCCCACAGCCTTGTATCCTTCGTGGAACGTGACGGAGGCTTCGAGGGAGCGATAAGCTACTGGAACCACACCCTCACGGAGGAAGCCTGCGATGTGCTGAAAATTCATGATTTTGTCAACAGATGCTCGTACACCCATATGCGCCGCTGCCCTTCCAGAGGCATGCTCAACGACCTTAAACATATAGAGCCCTATCACGATTACTGCGGTCACTGCAAGGTCATTTATCAGCGAGTGCTGGAAAAATACGGTGTTGTGTTTGAGATGGACCACTCTGGTATAGAGAACGCCGAATGTACCTCCATTCTCTATGAAAGGGGTAACGAACCTGTCCATGACTACACTGCGATTGACGATACAAAGACTGTGATAGACATGAAGCCGGAGGACAACAAGTATCTCCACCGGGATTTTCACCTTCTTGGGGACATGGCGCTCCTCTATTGCGGAGAAAAACTGGGGGAAGCGGCTGTAAATGAATTTCTCACAGGCTATGTAAAAAACTATTACGCTCCCGTTATTGAAGAGATCAAAACTCACGGTCTTGCGGAGCTTAAACGTCGGATTCAAAAGCTCTATGAAACCGAGGAAGCCTCCGAGGTGCTTAATACAGAGTTTTGGGATAACTGCCTGACGGTGACAATAGAAAAAAGCCCCGTTATCGAATATATGCGTTCTCTGAATCAGGAACCTTCAAAGTATTACATTGAGCAAACCCGCACCCTTTA
>JAAZBA010000182.1 GCA_012514045.1 Clostridiales bacterium
AAAGATGTCCTTCCGCTTACACGCTTCTTTTCGCTGCCTTCCATTATGCTCCACATAAAGCTTTCGGGATGGGCATCCATTGCTTTCTTGGTATCACGGATAAGACCTGTCACAGAGGCATACGCTTCCCAGCAGCCGTTTCTGCCGCAGCTGCATTTCTCACCGTTTGCAACTATAACCATGTGTCCCAGTTCAGCGCCGTTGGAGTTGAAACCAGAGTAGATTTTCTTGTCAATAATAATACCTCCGCCTACCCCTGTACCAAGAGTAATCATTATGGCTTCATTGCAATCTTTTGCAGCTCCAGCATAGGCTTCACCTAGCGCAGCAGCGTTGGCATCATTATCAATATAAACAGGTATGTTCCAGTACTTATTGAATATTTCACGCATGGGTGTTCTTGAGAAAGGTAGATTGTTTGCATACAGTAGTATACCGTTTTCACGGTCTATGGAACCGGGGCTGCCGATACCAACCCAAGCAACGCTGTTCTTTCCAACTTCTGATTTTTCCGCTGCATCGGCAGCCAGCAGAGCCATTGATTTGATTATTTCTTCAGCGGGACGTGATACATTTGTGGGAACGCTGTCTTTGTAAATGATTTTACAGCTGTCATCTACCACTCCACATGCGATATTTGTTCCGCCGAGATCGATTCCTATGTAATACATTGTGTCAACTCCTCTGTATTTAGTACGCCTTAAAGGCATCATTCAGTCTTGCCATCAGATCATTTGCCGAATTGAAACCCATCTTCCTGTCACGGTTATTCATAGCAGCTACCTCAAGTATAACAGCAAGATTACGTCCGGGTTTAACAGGAATTGTAAGCTGCGGTATGTCAAGATCAAGAATGCTTGTGGTAAGATTGTCCGCTCCGAGACGGTCATAGTTCTTTCCTTCCTGCCACAGTTCTAGATTTATGACAAGATCGATTCTTTCTGTAGCCTTAACGGCACCCATACCGAAAATTCGGCGCACATCAATGACACCTATACCTCGAAGTTCGATGAAGTGGCGAATAACTGCCGGAGCTGAGCCAACAAGCGTCCTGTTTGAAACCTTTCTAATTTCAACCGCGTCGTCGGCAATAAGTCTGTGTCCGCGTTTTATAAGTTCTATTGCGGTCTCGCTTTTTCCTATTCCGCTGTCTCCCAAAATAAGCAGACCTTCACCATATACCTCAACGAGCACGCCATGACGTGTGATCTGCGGCGCAAGCCACACCTTCAAAGTGGAAAGCATGTCACTCATTAGAGTCGATGTCCATTCTTTTGAGCGCAAAAGCGGGATATTATGCTTCTCTGCCATTTCAAGGCACTCTGGGAAAGGCGCAATATCTCGGCTGATTATAGTTGCAGGCAGATTGTATGAAAAAAATTTGTCAAATATATCTTTTCTCTTTTCTGGAGAGAACTGGGAGAGGAAAGACGTTTCTGACATGCCGAGAATCTGAAGCCTGTTTTCATCAAACCATTCAAAAAAACCTGCAAGCTGAAGTCCGGGACGGTTGATGTCGTCAGAAGACACTTGAATATGATCAAGATTGTCTGGGGCATATAGCACCTCAAGCTCAAACTCACGTATAACTTCATTGAGCGTAACCGATGAATTCTTACATGTCACACTGTCCATTCTTTTGCTCCTAAATCATATAACGTTGAATATGGTTTATTATCACATATTCAAAGAGTTTTGTCAACGCTGTTTTGAAATAATGCCTTGTGATTTGCCTTATATGTCCGTAAATCCATAAAAAACCTTCTCAGCATATCGGAGCTTTCTTCCTCAAGCAAACCGCCCTCAAGTAATGGCTGATGGGTAAAGCCTATTTCAAATAGGTTTGTCACGCTTCCGCAGGCACCGTTCTTTTTATCATAGGCAGAGAAGTAAACCTTTATTATCCTTGAGTTTATGATCGCGCCGGCGCACATAGGGCAAGGTTCTAATGTGACAAAGAGCTCGCACTGCCAAAGTCTCCATCCTCCGAGATTCCTGCAAGCATCATTAATTGCCTCAATTTCTGCATGGGCGAGAGCGTTCTTCGAAGTCTCTCTGCGGTTTCTCCCCTCTCCCACAATTTCTTTGTCTTTGGTTATAACACACCCCACCGGAGTTTCCCACTCATTATATGACAGACACGCAAGTTCAAGTGCACGTCTCATAATTCTTTCGTTGTCCATTTGTCTGCTCCTCGATATAAATCATTGTACGAGATATCGTAAGAAAAATAAAGAAATAATCCCGACACAAATAGAGTGCCGGAATTAGTTCTGTATCTTATTCAGATAATTCTGATTCGTCCATCAGCACTATGTTAACGTCAAAGGTTTCACCTTCACGATAAATAGTGAGAGTGATTGTATCTCCAACTTTGAATTTATTCTTTATGATGTTGATATCCGCAATTGTCCTAACTTCTTTTTCGTTGCAAGAGTGATTATATCGTACATCTTGAGTCCCGCAGAATGGGCGTTACTCTTCTTATCGACACTGCTTATCAGTACTCCGACGGGAACTTTATAAACTTTTGCCTCGTAGCTTCCTAAAGACTGGCCTGTTATTCCGATTGTTGGGTACCCTTTCACGTGACCATAAGTCATAAGATCGTCGATTATCGGTTTGATCACATTTGAAGGGATCGCAAAGCATATGCCTTCAAATGAGCTGGCACTAAGTTTTACTGTATTTATACCGATTACCTGACCGAATTTGTTAATCAGCGGTCCTCCGGAGTTTCCCGGATTTATAGCGGCATCGGTTTGAATAAGTTCGAGTGTTCTTCCGCTACTGTCAAGCATGATTTCACGATTCAGAGCAGAAATTATACCCGATGTTGTCGTCCCCTGCAAATCGAGACTGGCGGGGCTTCCTATAGCAACCGCAAGCTCGCCGATTCTGAGATTGTCAGAGTCTCCGAATTCTGCAGGCTTAAGTCCGTTACCATCGATTTTTATAATAGCAAGATCAGCCTTCGCGTCTTCTCCTATCAGTATCGCTTCATACTCGCTTCCATCTTCAAGATATACCGTAAGCTGCGACGAATTGTTAACAACATGCTGATTTGTAAGTATGTAACCGTCTGCAGAAAAAATAATGCCGGAACCTATACCCACGTTTGTCATATTGTTGACAATCTGTGTGTTCGTAATACCCACAACTGATGGAGATACCCTATCCACAATCTCAGGTATTTCCAAAACTTCTCGACCGGAATTATCATAGATTTTTTCAATTTCCCTGTCTTTAACCGATACAATATCAATTGTAGGAGGGTTTTCAATGGGTACAAATGCGTCTGCTTTTTCTTCTTTCTCGACTTCTTGCTTATCCTCAATCTTAACAGAAGGAGTCTCCGAATGAAATGGCTCATTTCGATTATCTGCCCAGATTCTGATGTTGCTGGACATAAGCTGTCCTATTTCACTGTTTACTATGCCTACAATACCTACACCTATAAGGACAACCGCAAGGACAAAACACAGCAAAATGGCGAATACTACGAATCCAACTTGGGAACGTTTCTTCCTTTTTGTTCTGCCCGAATTTTCGTTATCATAACTTTGCCGGGAATAATACCCAGAATTGGGACTGTAGGACACATTGCCATAGTCCGTTCCCTCTGTCTGATTTTCTCTGGAATTGCCATTCGATTGTTCTGACGAAGTGTAGTTCCACTTGTTGTCACCGGAATTATTGTAACTCATTATTTATCTCCAATCTGCAGTTTCCTAAGTGCATTAATACTTGTTACACAAAATCACATGCACGATTTTACAAGTATATGATTACACCGTGATGAATCAAAGTTAAACTAATTGTAAATTGCGTTATTGAAAAACTATTCAACAACAGGTAATGTAAAACGGAACTGAGTCAGTCCATTTGAGGATGATACGCTTATATCTTCTCCATGCATAGATAGCACAGATTTTACGATAAACAATCCCAATCCGGCACCGTTTTTATCTATTGCTCTCGATTTATCGATTTTATAAAACCTGTCAAATATCAGCTGCAAGTTTTCTTCCGATATAGTGTTACCTGTATTTGAAATTGAAGTCACAGCCTTTGTGCCCTCTTTTATGATGGAAATACTAATTTGTCCATTTTCTGGCGTGAACTTACAGGCATTGTCCACGAGGTTAGAAACCACTTGTACAATGCTATCGGCATCTGCTACTACATATAATATTTCATCAGCAAAATCAAGATTAACATCTATATGCTTTACGTTAATCTTCTGCTCGAAACTGAACACTGTTCGTAGTACAAGATCACATAAATCAAACCTTGTTGGATTGATTTTCATCTGTCCTGACTCGATCCGGCTAGCTTCAAGCATACGTACAACAAGCCTTGAAAGCCTCTTTGTATCATTCGATATTATTTCAAGATATTCGTTATGAAGCTCAGGTGGTATAGTACCGTCGAGGATCCCGTCTGCAAATCCGGCGATTGTTGTCATTGGTGTTTTTAACTCATGGGAGACATTAGCGATGAAAGAAGAACGAAGCTCTTCAAGCCTTTCAAGCGATGCGCTCATGTGGTTAAGACTGTGAGCAAGCTCCCCTATCTCATCGTCTCTGTCCTCATCCAAGTGTATTGAAAAGTCGCCTCTTCCATAAGCTCTCGCGGCTTTTGACATATTTTTAAGGGGACGTGACATGTTTTGTGCCATGAAATACGAAACAACAAACGCCAGAAATAGCACAAAGCCGCTCGTTATGAGCATCATTCTTCTTAAATCGTTCAGCATTCCTAAAGCAGCGGCAGGAGGCGCTGACACAAATACCGCCCCTATAACTGTGTCTGTCGAACTAATCACAGGCACCCCACAGGTATAGCGAACGCTATTGTAAATACCGTAGAAATTACCGATTTCACTAAATTTTCCGGTATTTATAACTTTATCCATAGCTACTGAGCTGATATTCAGGTTCGCGACGTTTCTCATGCCTTCGTTGTCGGATATAAATACCACTTGGCCGTATAGGTTACTGATATAGATGTCGGCTTTAGTCTCTTTAACTACAACCGTCAGGCTTGAGGAGTACATTCTGCGCATGACAGAATTATTGTTTTCAACAAGCAATGTTGTCAGTTCAGAAATCTTATTTGCATCTTCTTCAAGATCATTTTTTATCTCGCCAATAGAGTAGTTATAAGACTGCCAGAGAAATCCCGCTCCAAAAAGACAAAAGCTCAAAAGGAGCAGAGATTTGGTCATCATCAGGTATTTCCAGAATAGACTCCTCATACTACAGCGTTCTGCGAAGCTCGAATTTGTATCCAACACCCCAAACAGTGGCGACTTCCCATTCATCACTGACACCTTCAAGCTTTTCGCGAAGTCTCTTAACGTGAACATCAATTGTTCTGGTATCACCGAAATAGTCAAATCCCCACACCTCGTCAAGCAATTGAGAGCGGGTAAACACTCTGTTCGGGTTAGATGCAAGGAAGAACAAAAGCTCTATCTCCTTTGGCGGTGTGTCCACTTTCTTGCCGTTTACCAAAAGCTCATAGGCTTCCATATCGATGACCAGTCCGTCAAATGACAAGCGCTTCATGGACACGGTATCAGGAGCATAGCGGCGCATTACCGCGTGTACTCTTGCAATAACCTCCTTCATCTCAAGAGGTTTTACGATATAGTCATCGGCGCCCATCTCAAGTCCAGAGATTTTGTCAAGGGTTTCTCCTTTGGCAGTGAGCATTATAATGGGAACAGAGGAATCGCGTCTTATTTCACGGCATACCTGCCAGCCGTCCATAACCGGCAGCATTATGTCCAGCATTACGAGATCGGGTTGTACCCGCTTAAATTCACGTATACCATTTCCACCGTCAGCTGCACTAAACACCTCAAAACCATCTTTCTCCAGGTAGAGCCTCAGAAGCTCACGTATGTTGGGATCATCTTCAATTATTAATGCTTTTTTCGGCATATGATTGCACCTTCCTT
>JAAZBA010000340.1 GCA_012514045.1 Clostridiales bacterium
AAAAATCCAAAGAGCGCAATGATACGCACAAGCGAAACTATATGTCTTGCAGGGGATCCGGGAAATAAGTACTTTAATGAAGAAATAAAGTCCGAGTTCGATTTCTTTAGCTTTTTCATTCTTGATAATCCCGATTGGGAGAAGAAAATCAGCGAATTCCACCCAAATCCTTTCATCAGACCATATACAAGAAAGTACCTGACCTCCAGAAGTCTCACCTATACAGACTATATGTCGAAGCTTCCGGAAGGCTATGAGCTTATAAAGATCGTACCTGAGGAACTTGAGAAGATGCCCCACAAGAACGCAAATATTGTATTGAAATGGGTCAAAAACTACGGCATATATGATAATTTCAAACGTAATGGCGGCGGCTATATGATAATCAAGGATAACGATATTGCAAGCTGGAGCGTTACGGACTGCTGGTATAAGGACAAGGTAGCTATCGGTATTGTCACTGACAGTTGCCACAGAAAGAGGGGACTTGCCGCAATCGCTTCCGCCGCTAATGCGGAGGATTTGTTCAAGCGGGGAATCTTTGAGCTGGACTGGCTTTGTATTGACATAAACCGCGGTTCGGAGTCAACATCACGCAAAATCGGTTTCTCTCTTCGTAGTACTTACACTACATATACTGCAATTGCTCCGTATGAGAATGAAACCGATCCTACCCGTGATGGCTGGCTAGACTGGGCAGACTTCTATGAAAAGGCATGCGAAACTGAGAGCCGTTATTTCTTCCACTGCTCCGAGTGCTATGCAAAGGCGTATGATGTGGAAGGTGTGATAAGGGTGCTCTCAAAGGCAAGGGAACAGAAAATCGATATTGAAAATCAATTTGTCAACCCTATTTTTGACCGATTCAGTGACAAAGGAAGATGGAGGGATTTTGTAAATGAGAAGTAGGACATTGCCGGTTGTTTTAATCGCTCTTGCAACTGTCTTAATGATTGTACTGCCCATATCGCTTAAATATGCTAGACAAGATGTGCTTGTGTTTAAATCAATGACTCAGTCTGCGGTTTCGAACTGTGCCATGTTTGATGTACACTTAGGGAACGAAGTGCAATCTATGGTTATTGTATGTGAAAAATGGGAAAAAGGAGAATGCTTTAAGAGCGATCCTGTAACCATTACCCCTGAGGTAGAGGAAATCAGAATAATCACATCAGAACGGAAAAAAAGCGGAAAGGGACTTGAGGGAATAAACCTACAGATAGGCACAGACAACCAGACCGGATATTTTGTGACCTACTTCCCTGTGGCAGAAAATACGTCAGGTTGGTCATATTCTTCATACAAGGACGAGGAAAGGATAAAAGCTGTACCGGGTGAAGATAGAGTGCTTTTTTGTATATCTTTTGACACCGGTAAAGGTGTGCGTTCGTTAGATTGTGAAACGCTTTCAAACAACAAAGAAATTCTCAAAAGCTACGATTTTGTTATTCTTGTTAGAGCGTTATTCTCGTCTGCGGAAATTGCGAAACAAGACTCTTAAATTGCGACCGAAAAATAATAGATGTCAAACAAAGCAAAATCAATTATTTAATTAATAAAATCAATAAGCGCAAAGAAAAGCAGGCTGACATATATATTGCAGCCTGCGAAAATATTGGCTATCACAGACTCCGTGAATCAGTATTTCCATTGAGTCTGTTGTTTTGTTTTGCGCTTGTTTATTATATCTCGAAGAATTGAAATAATATGTCCCGTAATGTAATTGCGTTACAATTATGCGAGCTCCGCTATGAAACGCTTGAGATTCTCAACTCCGATTTCAATACCTGTCATGACTTCTTCCATGCCTTCAAACTCAATAGATACATATCCATCGTACCCACTTCTGGCGATTATGCCAAGACACTGTTGTACTGGCACATCTCCTTGACCAATAACTGTTCCTCTGAAGTAGTT
>JAAZBA010000404.1 GCA_012514045.1 Clostridiales bacterium
CGGAAAAACCATATACGACATGGCTCCGCTCTGCTTTGCGAAGCATACAGAGAGCTTTGTGAGCCTCGGAGTGTCCATATTCGGAGGCTGCTGCGGCACATCCTTCGGACATATAGAAACTCTCAGCCGGGTTGTGCGCAGCCTTGAGAGCAAAATATTCATGCCGTCTCCTGAGGAAGATGAAATCATCGCCACCAGCGAAACCGATATCCACGTATTGGACGTTACATATGACATAGGAGAGGAAGTTGTTTGCGGTCCCGATCTGGCTGAGGATATTCTTGACAGAAATGATGAGGACTACAGAATTATAAAAATCCGTATTGAGGATGAGGATGAGCTGGAAATATTCCTGGAAAATCAGTATCTCATGAAGCTTCCGGTCTGCATTGTTTCGGAGAGTCCGGAGATAATGGAAAAAGCGGTGAGAAGGTATAACGGCAGAGCAGTGTTCGACAACTCATCTGACCTCCCCTCAGAGCTTATAGAAAAGCTCTCCCAAAGCTACGGCTTGATAAAGCTATAAAAACATAGTAAACCTGTCCGTAAGGGCTTAGAAAATAATAATTTGGAGGAATATGACAATGAGCGATTTCGGAAGCGATTATGTAGTACTTACTGATGAGGAAGGCGTGGATACCGAATTTGAGCATCTCGATACACTTGAGCACAATGGTACAACCTATATGGCATTCATCCCCGCTGATCTTGAGGACGAAGAGGATGCGGAAGTAGTTATTCTTAAGCTTCTTAACGAGGGTACAGACGACGAGGTTCTTGCCACAATTGAAGATGATCTTGAGCTGGAGGAGGTTTTCGGTCTCTTCATGGAACGCCTCGAAGAAGACGAAGTCTATGAGGACGACGAGGACGAAGACGAGGAATAGGCTATTCAGCCCCGTTTTTAAGTGCATGTGCGTAAAATACACATTAAAAACTATACAATTTGCACAAACTATGTTACAATTTGGTATCACTACTTGTAATTCCAAGCTGCGTATGCTATAATACAGTCGTTCCTGAGGGAGAGATTCCGAGGGAACGGTGACCCTGCTTGGTGCGTGATCGGGTTTTGTTATTAACCCACAATTAATAACAAACAGGTAATCGGGTCCCGGAGCGGTTTGCAGGCCTCCCGGCATTTGGTGTCGGACGTTGGAAGCAGTAATGTTTTGGGTAGGTTTCCGCCCAACAACAGTTGGTTATTAATTCAACCTGTCACGGCCGAAGTGGGGAAAACGTAAATAAGAGCTGATATTGTTAGGTATCGGCTCTTTATTTATATATTTTTAGATTCAGGGAGACATGGATATGAACATAAAAGATATCGACACACCGGCGATAATCCTTGACCTTGACACTGTGGAAAGAAACCTGAGGCGTTACAGTGACATGGCTAAGGAAAACAGGAAACGTCTTTGGCCTATGATAAAGACCCATAAAAGCACATATCTTGCAGCCCTGCAGAAGAAATACGGCGCGGACGGCTTCCTGTGCGGTACTCTTGACGAAGCTGAAGCGCTCTGTCAAAAAGGCTTTGACAACATAATGTACGCTTACCCGGTGGCGGGAAAAGCATCAATTGACCGAGTAGTTCGCCTTTCAAAAAAATGCAGATTTTTCGTAAGGATCGACGGCATTGTAGGAGCGGAAATGCTTGGAGAGGCAGCGCTTCGTGAGAGGACGGTAATAGATTATACTGTTATCATTGACTGCGGTCTTCACCGCTTCGGTGTAGACCCCGGGGACTCGGTTGATTTGGTAAAAAAGCTTTCCCGGCAAAATGGGCTGCGGTACCGGGGAATATCCACACACCCCGGACACGTATACGTAGCGTCGGACGGATCGAAGCTTCATGAATACTGCTCTTCAGAACGGGAGACTATGGCAAGGGCAAAAACTCTGCTGACGGAGGCGGGTTTTCCTCCGGAGCTTGTCACAAGCGGTTCCACTCCCACATTTTTCGGAAGCATTTCTGACGAGTGCATCAATATATACCATCCCGGAAACTACATTTTTAACGATGCCATTCAGATGTCTCTTGGAACAGCGACGGAAGAAGACTGCGCTCTGCGGATTCTCACTTGCATTATATCCCACCCGAGCGAAAAGCTCTTCATATGTGATGCCGGAGCGAAATGCCTTGGTCTTGACACAGGAGCCCATGGGAACGATTCGATAAAAGGTTACGGAATAGTAAAAGGTCACCCTGAGCTGACGGTCATAAGCTTGTCCGAAGAAGTGGGGAAATTGACATTTGAGGGAGAGACTACTCTTAAAGTAGGGGATATAATCGAGATAATTCCAAACCACTCCTGTTCAAGCGCCAATCTGACATCCTGGTACAGGGGATTAAGAGGGGGAAAGATTGAGCAGATGATAGAAACGGACATTCGCGGAAACAGCCAGAAATAAATAAAGCCTGAACGTGAAACTAGCTTCACGTTCAGGCTTTTTGGTTAATACTAATTTTTACGCAGATTGTAAAATGAAGATGCAATAGTAAAAGAAATATATCCATAGCGAAGATTCTATGGTAGAATTGAGTTAACCAGACAACAATTCGAAAGGAATCATCACTATGGACCAAAACAATAATA
>JAAZBA010000015.1 GCA_012514045.1 Clostridiales bacterium
CGTGCCGCCGCGCATCTCCGGACCGTAGGAGGGAAGCCAGGATACTTCATAGCCGCCCAACATACCGGCATAAACAAGGAATTTACCTGCGAACAGAATGCCCTGGCCGCCGAAGCCTGCGAGCAGAATTTGATGGTTAATTTTGTTTGACATAGTGTTTCCTCCTTAGTCCTTGGATTTATAAACGCCGAGAGGATAGTAGGGAAGCATGTTCTCACGAAGCCACTCGAGAGCTTTTTCAGGGGAGAGGCCCCAGTTTGTGGGACATGTAGAAATAACCTCGATGATTGAAAAACCCTTGCAGTCGATCTGATTTTGGAAACCTTTGAGGATGGCCTTCTTGGCGGTCATGATGTTCTTCGGGCTGTCAACGGTTACGCGCTGAGCCAGAGCCACGCCGTCAAGGGTGGAGAGCATCTCGCAGACTCTTACCGGATATCCGGCAGCGCTTACGTCGCGTCCGAAAGGTGTCGTTTGTGTAACCTGACCGGGAAGGGTTGTGGGAGCCATTTGTCCGCCTGTCATGCCATAAATAGCGTTGTTTACAAATATGACGGTGATGTTCTCGCCTCTTGTGGCGGCATGAACCGTCTCAGCTGTACCGATGGCGGCAAGGTCTCCGTCGCCCTGGTATGTGAATACCATGCACTCGGGATTGGCGCGCTTAACTCCCGTCGCTACGGCGGGGGCGCGGCCATGGGCAGCCTGAATCATATCACAGGCGAAATAGTTATATGCGAAAACGGAGCAGCCTACGGGAGCAATGCCAACTGTTTTGCCCTCAATGCCCAGCTCGTCAATGGCCTCAGCTACAAGACGATGGATTACGCCATGGGTACAGCCGGGGCAGTAGTGGGTTGATACATCGCAGAGGCTCTTCGGTCTGTCAAATACAACACTCATTATTTTATACCTCCATCAATTTCTACCAGCTTCGCAAGAATCTCGTCTGGGGTGATAATGACACCGCCGGTACGGCTTGCAAGGTATACGGGCTTAGAGCAGCTGATGGCAAGGCGGATATCGTCAACCATCTGCCCCATGCTCAACTCAACGGAAAGGAACGCCTTTGCGGAGGGAGCCTTGTCGGCAAGCGCCTTTTTAGGAAACGGCCAAAGGGTAATGGGACGAATCATACCTACCTTGATGCCTTTCTCTCGGGCAGCCACGACAGCGTTTCTGGAAATACGGGAGGAGGCTCCATAGGCGACAACGACTATCTCCGCGTCATCCAACATGAATTCCTCATGACGGGCTTCTTTTTCCTCTATTACACGATAACGCTCATATCTTGCGAGAACTTTGTCCTCAAGTTCGCTTGCTTCAATATAGAGCGAGTTGATTATGTTGTGCTCGCGTGCACCCTTTGTGCCGTTGGCAGCCCAAGGCTTGGCGGAAGCTGAAACCTCATGTGGCTCAGGAAGGGCTACCGGCTCCATCATCTGTCCCAACATACCGTCGCCGAGAATCATAGCCGGCATGCGGTATGTATCTGCAAGGTCGAATGCATCGAAAATAAGGTCACACATCTCCTGGATGCTGTTGGGAGCGAAAGCGATTACATGGAAATCGCCGTGAGCGAGCCCTCGTGTAACCTGATTGTAGTCGGACTGGGCTGGTTGGATACCGCCGAGACCGGGGCCTCCGCGGACAATGTTGATAATAACAGCAGGCAGATCGGAACCTGCTAGATAGGATATACCCTCGGCCTTAAGAGATATTCCCGGGCTAGAGCTGGAGGTCATGGCACGGGCACCGGAGGCAGCCGCGCCGTAAACCATATTAATAGCAGCGATTTCACTCTCCGCCTGAAGATACGCACCACCGACTTTGGGCATTCTTTTTGCCATGTAGGCAGCAATCTCGGTCTGGGGAGTGATGGGATATCCGAAGAAGCAGCGGCAGCCCGCTCTGATGGCGGCTTCAGCCAGCGCCTCGTTACCCTTCATTAGTACTTTTTCCTGCATCTCATTATCCTCCTATTTTTCTACCTTGATTACCAGGTCGGGACACATCGTGGCGCACATGGCGCATCCTATGCACTTGGACATATCGATGCACTCGACAGCTCCGTAACCTTTTTTGTTGAAGGTGGTCTTTGAAAGCTCAAGAATCTTTCTGGGACAAACGCTTACGCAAAGACCGCAGCCCTTGCAGTAGTCTGTTCTAAAAGTCAGCTTTGCCATTTGATTTTCCTCTTTTCATAAAGATATCTTAGAATATATACCATCCCGGCTTGCGGAATATTTTTATTGGGAAAGGTTTTGAATAACGAAGCGCTTCGGAGACATCTACGGACTCCTCAAAGGAGGTAAATAGAAGGGAAAGGGAAAGATGGTCGGACAGCTCTTTTGCAGTCGCTTCTCCCTCAAGGACAATCTCTCGTGTTGTCTCCTTCGCAAGATTTGTGTTGTTTACCACTCCTGTGAAGCGAAGGTGACTGATCTTCTCAATATCCCGCAGAATCTCAGAGGCTTCCTCGCTTGAGCTGGTGAGATAACGTCTTTTGTTAAACACAAGAAGCATATCGTAGCCGCTGGTTTTGATATCATCGGCATATTGCCCCAGCGCCACAGCGCCGGAGTCGTCGCCTCCCACGTCAATTACCACCTGCATTCTCTCGTCACGAAATACCCAGGCAACTTCGGCGGGAAGAGAGGGGATATCCACATTGGTGTTGGCATATTTGGGAGAGATAAGACGTATTTCCGCCTCCTCAAGCTCACGTACGCTGTCTTTGGTACGGAAGTAGGGGTTTACGATATCAAGATCGCATACAACCACATTTTCATGCTTTTTCCGCAGGTGAAATGCGTAATTCAATGCTAAATTTGTCTTGCCGCTGCCGTAATGGCCGGCAAAAATAGTAATCCTTTTGTTCATGATAGTTTTATATCCTTAAAAGAGGATGGCAAAAAAGCCATCCTCCTCACTACCTGCAATAATTATGCCTTAACCTTCTTAAGATTTACAAATCTGGGGAGACTGTCTTCTTTTGTCAGCTTTGTCTCGCCTTGAATAAGCGGGAGAACATATTCAATGAAGTCCTGCTTAAGTCCGTCGCCTGTGTCATTGATCCACTCAATGGGAACTTTCTTTTCTGTGTTTGCAACAATTGTAAGGTCAAAAAGCTTTATATTACAGACATATTTACCATCAACATATGCGCGCTCAAAGCCGACCATCTTGTCGGTAACACCGGCTATGGCGTTGTCGACAGCGGCCTTACCGGCTGAGAAGGACTCATCTATGTCTGTTTGGGAAGCGCAGTGAGCGGCGCAGCGCTGAAGAAGAGAAAACTCGATGTCGCGGACTTTGGCGCCTGTTTCATCTTTTACAACGCTTGCAAGATAAGCCGCGAGACCGCCTAGCTGGGAGTGACCAAAGCTGTCCTTAGTCATATTCTTGTTGGCATATTCGGCAATGAAAGTGCCCTCCGCGTCGTGAATGCCTTCGCTCACTACAACGATACACTTCTTTTGTTTGGCATAAATTTCTTTTACTGAAGCAATGAACTTGTCCATATCAAAGGGGATCTCCGGCAGATATATGAGGTCGGGACCATTGCCTTTGTAGGAAGCAAGAGCCGCGGCAGCTGTGAGCCAACCGGCGTGACGTCCCATACACTCGATGATTGTGATCATGCCTGTGTCATAAACACGAGCGTCATGATAAACTTCCATAACGGAGGTAGCAATATACTTAGCCGCGGAGGCGTATCCCGGGCAGTGGTCAGTGCCAGCCAGATCGTTGTCAATTGTCTTGGGGATACCCATTACGCGGCACTCATAGCCGTTCTTCATCATGTACTTGGATATCTTGTTGCAGGTATCCATGGAATCATTGCCGCCATTGTAGAAGAAGTAACGGACATCATATTTTTTGAATATTTCAAGAATGCGCTTGTAATCCGTATCATCCACATCAGGGTTCTTGAGCTTATAGCGGCAGGAGCCGAGAGCGGAGGAAGGGGTATATTTCATAAGAGCGAGTTCATCGGGATCTTCCTGGCCCATGTCGATGAGATTATCATCAAGAACGCCTCTGATGCCGTTAAGAGCGCCGTAAACCTTGGTGATGGCTTCGCTGTCAAGAGCTGTCTTAATGGCTCCGTAGGTGCTGGCGTTTATAGCCGAAGACGGTCCGCCGGACTGGCCGATGATGCATGTGCCTTTGAGTAATGACATTTAAGTTGACCTCCATGTTTGTCTAAATAATACTGCTTACTAATATATCACAAAACTTTGAAAAATTCAATCATTTTCTTATCTTTTGGAACTTTAGCTAAAAATTTTCCTGAGGTATGAGCGAATTATATCAAAATGACGTTTTTGCGCAAAACCAATAACTTTTTAAGGAAAATTGAAGAACAGACTTGATTTTCTGCCAAAAAGCTGTTAGAATAATATGCAACGTAAAAGAGCTCCCGAGGAGCAAAACTAAAATTAAGGAGAGACACAAATGCCACTGGTAACATCAAAGGAAATGTTCGCAAAAGCATATGACGGAGGCTATGCCGTAGGCGCCTTCAACGTAAATAACATGGAAATAGTGCAGGGTATAACAGAGGCCGCACGTGAGGAAAAGGCTCCCCTTATCCTCCAGGTTTCAAAGGGCGCCCGTGCCTATGCAAGCCACACATACCTCTTCAAGCTCGTTGAAGCTGCTGTTATTGAATGCCCGGAGATCCCCATAGTTCTCCATCTTGACCACGGACCTGACTTCGAGACATGCAAATCATGCATAGATGGCGGATTTACTTCCGTTATGATCGACGGTTCCTCCTATTCCTTCGAGGAAAACATTGAGATTACCCGTAAGGTTGTTGAGTACGCCCATGAGCGCGGCGTCGTTGTAGAAGGTGAGCTTGGCACACTGGCTGGTATTGAGGACGATGTTAACGTATCTTTTGAGGATTCCTCCTATACACGTCCCGAAGAGGTTGAGGAGTTCGTAGCAAAGACAGGCGTTGACTCTCTTGCTATCGCTATCGGCACAAGCCACGGCGCTTACAAATTCACACCCGAACAGTGCACACGCAATGAGAAAGGTGTACTTGTTCCCCCGCCCCTCCGCTTTGACATCCTCGAGGAAGTTTCCCGCAGACTCCCCGGTTTCCCCATCGTTCTCCATGGCGCTTCTTCTGTTCCCCCGGAATATGTAAAGATGATCAACGATAACGGCGGCAAAATGCCCGACGCAGTCGGCATCCCGGAAGATGAGCTCCGTAAGGCAGCTACCTCCAGTGTATGTAAGATAAACATCGACTCTGATCTCCGTCTTACTCTCACAGGTACAGTCCGCAAGTTCTTTGCAGATAACCCGAGCAAGTTCGATCCCCGTGAGTATCTCAAGCCCGCCCGCGCAAACATCAAGGAGCTTGTTCGTCATAAGCTCGTTCATGTTCTTGGCTGCAGCGGCAAGGCATAACTAAATAACACCATATTAGGATTTGACAGTGCATAAGCGCCGTCAAATCCTCTTTATTTTTATTGATTATTTCATTCGTTGTGGTATAATAAAATAGGATACCGAAGGGAGGAAAAACATATGAAAATAGTAATAATTGGAGACGGAAAAGTAGGAAATGCCTTGACAAGAAGGCTTGCGAAGGAAGGTCACTCCCTGACGGTTATTGACTCAAGCCCCGATGCCCTTCGAAATGCCATGAATGTAGCAGATATACTTACGATAAATGGCAACGGAGCCGCCATGTCAATTCAGCTTGAAGCTGGGGTAGATAAAGCGGACTTGCTTATTGCCGTTACCTCAACTGATGAGATGAACCTCTTCTGCTGCCTCACGGCGAAGAAGCTGGGTGCGAAGCACACAATAGCGAGAGTTCGAAACCCGGAGTACTCCGAGCAGCTTTTCCTCATGCAGAAAGAGCTGGGACTCTCCATGACAGTAAATCCTGAGCAGTCTGCGGCGAGAGAGATATCAAGAATCCTGCGATTCCCCTCAGCCCTGAAAATTGACACTTTCGCTCAGGGCAGGGCGGAAATCATTGAAATTAAGATTAACGAAGGAAACCCTCTTGACGGCATGCCCATATGGTCACTACAGCAGAAATATACAGTAAAAGTACTTATCTGCGCAGTACAGCGTGACGAAGAGGTCTACATTCCTTCAGGCGACTTTGTTCTCAGGGCAGGGGATAAACTCAGCATGACAGCCTTTCCTGCCGATGCGGTAAGATTCTGCAAGTCTATAGGCGTATTCAAGCAAAAAATAGAAACAGTCATGATTGTGGGTGGTGGGAAAATAACATACTATCTCACGAGGCTATTGGATCAGATGGGCATGGAAGTAAAAATCATCGAGATAAACAAGGAGCGTTGCCGCTACCTTGCCGATGCTCTGCCGGACGCCCGGATAATTCATGGTGACGGTACTGATCAGGATCTCCTTCTGGAGGAGGGAATAGAACATACTGACGCTTTTGTTGCCATAACGGACAACGATGAAGAAAACCTTCTTGTTTCCATGTATGCCACAAGTAAGAATGTTGAAAAAACCATAACAAAGATAAACAGAACGTCCCTTATCGAGGTGTTGGGAGGCATGGGAATCGACAGCGTTGTGTCTCCCAAGAACCTGATTTCAGACAAAATCGTAAGATACGTCCGCGCCATGCAGAACTCTTACGATATAAGCTCAATGGAAACGTTACATAGAATGGTCAACAACAAGGTTGAGGCGCTGGAGTTTATTATAAAAGATGAAATCCCGGGACTTACGGGCAAAAAACTTATGGAGCTGAAGATTCGTCCGAATACCCTTATCGGATGCATAACCCGTCACGGCAGAGTGATTATCCCTGGCGGCGCCACCACCATTGAAAAAGATGACAGCGTCATCATTGTCACCACTAATGAGGGCATAAATAATCTGACGGATATACTGGAAAAGTAGAGGATGGGTGTCAAGTGAACAAAAAGATGATTCTCTACATTCTCGGCTCGATTCTCAAAGCCGAGGCTGTACTGCTTCTGCTGCCCATGATTGTAGGCGTTATCTACGGGGAGAGGTCGTCATCGGCTTTTCTGATAACAATATTAATAACCCTTGCATTGGGTTTTCTTATGTCTATTAAACGTCCGAAGAATAAGACCATATACGCCAGAGAGGGCTTTGTTGTGGTCGCGCTGGCATGGATTGTCATGTCCCTGACCGGGGCGCTGCCGTTTACCATAAGTGGAGCAATCCCTTCATATATCGACGCTTTCTTCGAAACGGTATCCGGCTTTACCACCACAGGCTCAACCATCCTGTCAGAAGTTGAAGCTCTTCCGAAATGCATGCTCTTCTGGCGAAGCTTTACGCACTGGATAGGAGGCATGGGCGTGCTTGTGTTTGTGCTGGCGATAGTGCCTCTGGCA
>JAAZBA010000116.1 GCA_012514045.1 Clostridiales bacterium
GCACCTTGCTTAATCTCTGAATATCCTCTCCGCCATACAGATAACTGCTTAACAGATCGCCGATAGAACTGATGAACCAATACAACAGCGCAAGCCCTATCAATGAAGCGGCCTGTACCGTGAAGTATTCCATGTTCTCAGAAAAATAATTCGCTTTGTCTATGTACCTTCCCCATATAAAAGCGGTTATCGGCTGCAGGACGCTCAGGGCAATCGCAAGCCCTAAGTAGATGCCGCACATCGCTTTCGCGGAAGAGAAGATATAATGAAAGAGCCGTGTCAGATATGAGAGCTTCGGCTGGTTTTCTTCCAGAATATCCTTTTCAAAGGCGGCGGTGTTATCGTCGAATTTAATCTCGTAAACCGGTTTTGTTTCTTCTGTCTTTTTATTCTGTTTACTCATTGTTAGCCACCCCATTATCATGTTTGTACCATTGTTTTTGTGAGTTGAACATTCTGGAATAAACACCGTCTGTTTTCATCAGCTCTTCATGGGTGCCGTCCTCTTCAATTTTACCGTTTTGTATAACAAAAATTCTGTCGGTTATCATTGTGGAGCCCAGCCTGTGGGTTATGAATATGGATGTCTTGTTTTCAACCATTTCGGAAAATTCTCTGTACAGATTGGCTTCAGCCATCGGGTCAAGCTGCGAGGTCGGTTCGTCAAGCAGCAGAATCGGTTTGTCTCCCATAAAGGCGCGCGCTATCGCTATCCTCTGCCATTGGCCGCCGGATATATCAACCCCGCTTTCAAAATCCCTGCCGAGCAGCGTGTCATAACCATTTTCAAACTCTTCGACGAATTCATCAACCTTGCCTTTTTTCGCCGCCGCTTTTATCTTCTCATCATCGTCTATCTTATCTACATCGCCGATGCCTATGTTTTCTTTCACCGTAACACTGAACCTTGAGAAGTCCTGAAACACCGGACCGAATATCTTTGTTCTTACGCTCATGGGATATTCGCTTAACGCTCTTCCTCCCACAAGGATCTCACCTTTGTCGGGAGTGAACAGCCCGAGCAGCAGCTTGACCATGGTGGATTTGCCTTCGCCGTTCTCTCCTACGATCGACGCCTTCATTCCATGGCTTATTTTGAAGGTCAGACCTTTCAATATATCCCTTTCCGTGCCGGGATATCTGAACCAGACGTCTCTGAACTCTATATCAAATTTCTCGGGCAAATCCGCTGCCGTTCCTTCCGATTCGTCAGACAATGCGAAATATTTGTCGTAATATTCATAGGTCTTTATATGCATGCCGGACCATTTGAAAAAGTAGGCAACAGTACCTAAATATAGATATATACCGCCGAAAAACAGAGAGGTTGCAGCGATAAAAAGTCCGACCGAGATCTGTCTGTTTACAAACAGAACCAACAGAATAATAATATTTATTATAGCGCCGAATTTTGTAATACAATCTCCAAACAGTCTTTTTCTGAGATGCTTGAAATAATACCGCTCATATTCCCGGTTTCTTTCATTAAGCCTTTTTCCATATGTGCCTATCAGATAATCAGAATTTCCATAGGCTTTCAATTCTTTTGTATAATCACGCGATCTTAAATAACTCCCGAGAATGCTATATTTCCGCTCTTTTTTCCAATAGGTTTCCATCTCTTCGTATATGTTGTAGTAATTCTTCGTTAAGATGTACGTTTCCAGAATAAACGGTATCAATACCGTAAGAAGCAGCCACCATCGGATGCTGAAAACATAGTAAAGCGTACCTATACTTGAGATTAAAGAGCTTAGATGCCAAAAAACAAACATTGGCCATAAATGCCTAACTGAGTTATATGCCCTGTTATACGCCTTATCTATTATCTCCGAAGATGCTTCGCTTTCAAAATGCTCATATTTTAGTGTTTTCAGTTTTTCCAGCATCAGGGCTTTATATGTTGTTTTGAGCATCAATTGGGAACGCGGTTCAATATAGCTGAATATAATCCCCTCCAATACACTAGGTAGAATGGTTACCACAACAAGCAGAACGAGGAAAACCGTATAGTCTGAGAACGCCATCTCGCCTCTCGCTACCGACAATCCCCCATCGAAGATGTTTTGGTTTACATAAACCGCCAGGGGAGGCAACAGACCGTTGATGACTGTGCAGATAAAGCACAGTATAACTGTAAAGGGAGATTCTTTAAACATTATGACGAGCAGGTCTTTGTACGCAATGAAAATTCTTTTCATTTTCTCAATTACTCCTTATATATATGTTTTCCGCGCGGCTCCGGAATCTTTTTCTGTTTTTCCCTCTCTTCTTTGCATTGATGAGGATATTATAAGCGCGTATTATGTAGATATTGTTAAAAGATTCATATATATATGTTTGTATTGCGTATATTTGGTTAAGCATGCGGCTGTAGTATTTACATGTGCCGCCACTCAAATCCGGTTTTTTACGCACGGTTTTATGTGGAGTTCAGAATATATAACGACAGTTATAAGCTCCACTCTCGCTGTCTTGGACTTGGTCAGTCCGCTGTACTCATTAAAACGGCGATAAACCTCCTGCAAAGGCTATGTATCATTCTCAGGTAAGTTCCTCTGCACGAAATCAAAACGGTAAAGGATGCTTTCTACGGAATCTTCCACTGTTCCGTACATGGTTTCAAAGGGACGGTTCTTAATATATTTGAATCCGCATTTTTCAATCACTCTGGCAGATTGTTTGTTCCAGTCAAAGTGCCCCACCAGAATAAAATCTAATTTTACAGTGTAAAACAAATATCTTATGACGGCTTTTACTGCTTCCGGTATCAAACCTTGTCCCCAATATTCCTTTGACAGAGCATATCCGATTTCCCGCCCGGATATTTCAGACAGTTAAGGGTAGTGTTCCTCGCTATATTTCTCGATCCCAAGAGAACCGATAACCTTGCCATGATATTCCAAAGCAAAAGTGCGTTTTCCCGCTATAAAATGGTCAAGAATTCTTTTAGATTGCTCCAAATCCTTATGCGGTGTCCATCCTGCCATTTGTCCTACACCGTCAATACTGGCATAGGCGTAGAAATCCTCCAAATCTGTTTCCCGCCAGGGACGTAAAATCAATCGTTCCGTTTTTAATGTAACGCCGCTTATATCTATCGGTGTGTTCATCGTTGTTCCTTCTTTTCTGAATATATACGGTGTGTAAAGGTAAAATGATTTTCAATTAAACCTTGTATATATGTGTTTTCCGTAATGCTCCATATTGCGTATTCGTACAGATATAACGCAGGAGGAAGTTCAACCACTTGCCTTAGTGGTTGAACTTCACATCCTCTATTTTACAGAAACATGCCTAATTGACCTACAAGTTCCTTATCGCATCCACAAGCGCGTTCATGTCATCGGGATATACATCTCCGATGTTACCTATTCTGAATGTCGGCTTTGAAGTGAGTTTGCCGGGATAGATAATAAATCCTTTCTGCTTAAGCGCTTTGTACAGTTTGGAGAAATCAAGATTTCCAAGCTCAAAAGTTGTTATTATATACGATTGATTTTCGGGCGCAATAATGGGTTGAATGCCTAATTTCTCTAGCCCTTGTACTAAAATCTCATGATTTTCCATATAGCGCTTTTTGCGAGCCGGCAATCCGCCTTCCTTTTTATACTCATCAATAGCCTGTCTCAATGCCAACAGCACGTTAGTAGGAGATGTAAAAC
>JAAZBA010000129.1 GCA_012514045.1 Clostridiales bacterium
CACATAGCAGTTAGCCCAAGAGGGTACATCGGTAAAGGGATGGGTTCCTTTAAAACTCAGGGCATTATTTTCTTCCCCGAGGATTCTGATAAGCATCACTATCGCCTCAACCCTCGTGGCGGCTCTGTCCAATTCGTAGCCGGAGTTTGTGCCCCTGAACAGCCCCATGGCTTTAAGGGCATCAGCGTATTTCGTATATTTCGGAGTATAGGCTATGTTTGTAGTCCCGGGAGGGAGTGTTGTTCCGGAATCCAAGGATCTGTGGAGAACAAACCCTATAACTCTGTGGGTATCCGTAACGCAGACGTTTGCGGTGTCCGATGTGATGACTATTCCGTAAGAGCCCTCGGCTGGGACAATGTAACCGTGGCCAGCAGTCAGAGGCAAGCCATGGTACATGTCAATTCCCTCGGTCATGTCCACTATACTGCCTCCCTCCGGGGCATATACCATGGCATGACCTGACTCCAGCACGTATCCGGTGCCGATTATTCCTGTTACTATCGTGCCCTTTTTAAGGCTATATTTCGTTCCCTTGTTTTTGGATATCACTGTATCATTTGTCATAGCGGCGTTCTTAAGATAGTACGAGGCGTACAACGCGTACTCCGCGTCCATTGCTTCAAGCCGCTTTGACAACTCTTCAAAACTCTCACTGAAAGCTTCCTCTGCCATTTCCTCCGCCTGTCTTATTATAGCAGGCTGAAAGGTTGTTTGCAGATAGCTCAGCGCCACCACCGGATCAGACTGGGAACCCGCTGTGGCTACCGTCTCCGCTGCCGCGGCGAACAGCAGCAGCGCCATAAGAGAGAGCAGAAAGACCGTTGCCTTTTTTTTCATCCTTTTCTCCTTGTAAATCCGCCTTTTTGTACACACAGGTTATTATACTCCACTGTAACCATTTTGTCAAACGTTTTGATAATGCATACTCACACTGAAATATAGTGTGTAACGGTGGCAGTTTTTTCTTGATTTATTCATGAATCTGTGCCATAATATGTATGTTAGGGGGTGATCCGGTATCAGACGGCTGTTTGTTATTCTTATGACGATTTTGTTCTCTTTTTCCTTCTGCGGATGCAGCAACATGCTGGAGCGTGAATTTGTGTTCATGACAAAGCATGTAGACCCGGAGGGTCAGTCACAGGACATTACAATAACCGAGGTATCGGATTATGATACGCTGCGCTCCGTGCTTCTTTCCACAGTCAAAAACGTGGAAAAGGAAAAGACGGTGCGGCTCAAGGACTATTCCGGCAACGTGGAAAATGATGTAAAACGTGTTCTCCGGGACGTCAATCGCGACCCTCTCGGCGCCTATGTTGTGAACAACATCGCGTACTGCCAATCCAAAATCCTCACCTACTACGAGCTGAGCTTCACAATCGCCTACCGCCGCGCACTGACCCAGATTGCCGGTATTCAACCGGCTTCCGGACCTTATGATTTATATGACAAGCTGTGCCGCTCTATAGCCGGGTTCCCCGAACTTTTGGTGTTTGAGCTAACCGACTACTCCCCCGACAAGTACGACTTCAACGGTCTTTACGCGAAGGCATACTATGAGTCTCCAGAGCTTTCTTACGGTCAAAAGAGCTTCACTTTCAGTCTCTATCCCGAAAATGGAGGAGCGAATCGTATAGTTGAAATGAGCATCAGTTATACCGAGCCGGGGGTAATACTCAGAAATAAAGCAAAGGAAACCGAGGATGTCGCGATTCTTTATGCAAGATCAATCAGCAGCCTTGTGAATAAGAGCGACATGATTCTCAAAATCCATGACATCGTTTGCTCCGCCGCGTCCTATGACAACACCACTGAGAACAGCATCGAGCAGAGCGAGGGCAAACTTCCAAAAACCGATCCCTTTACCGCCTACGGGGCGCTTATTGGTAATGGCGCCGTCTCCGAGGGTTATGCCCTTGCTTTCCGCCAGCTCTGTGACCTATGCGATATCCCATGTATGCTTGTTCAAGGCAAGCTTCACGGTGTTTCCCACTTCTGGAACCTTGTGGAGTACGGGAACAAATGGTACCATGTGGACGCCTCCAGCAATGACCTTGCCGAAGGTCACGGCTACCGCTTCTTCGCCCTTACAGACGAGGAGATGATGCAGACCCATACCTGGGACATGGATCTCTACCCTGCTGCCACCGCTTCTGTTCTTCGCACTTTTGTACCCAAGAGTGAGAATTCCTCCCGATCCCGTCTTGATACAGTTATCTACTACATTGATCCAACCGCGGGGATAGCAGAGGAGGAGCGTACCGTCAGCGTTGAGGGTATCCTTCCCGAGGAGGAAGGGACAGAGGAGACAACAGAGGAGATTTTGGTTGAAGGTGACCTGCCTCCGGACGGAGAGGACGAAGAATAAGCTTTAAATGATGCAGAGCCGGGGCTTCACTACTGATAAACCCCGGCTTTTTTGTTTTAGTATATACTTGTTTTAGGCCATACATAGTCTGTGGAGATATATAAAAGAATAACACAAGTTTGTGTTATTCTTTTATACTACCGGCCAGGATACCGGCTACAAAATATTTCTGCATTGTAAGGAACACCACAAATACCACGCTTGTGGTCACTATTGTGGCTGCCATGAGTTGGTTCCAGAAGATCTCTCCCTCGTTTCGAAAGCTTGTCAACGCAAGCTGCACCGTTGTAACTCTGCCCGAACCTGTGTTTGTCATGACAAGAGGCCAGGTGTATTCGTTCCAGGCTCCTATAAACTTAAGTACCGCCAGGGACGCAAGCACTGCCTTTGACAGGGGCAGAAAAATCGATATAAATGCTCTGAAACGGCTGCAGCCGTCGATTTTTGCCGCCTCGTCAAGCTCTTTTGGGAACATCACATAAAACTGGCGGCACATAAACACCCCAAAGGAGCCGGCAAGGAAAGGAAGCATCAGGCCAAAATAGGTGTCTACAAAGCCTGTACCACCTGAGCCCAATATATTGTTTCCTCCAGCAAGGGGGAAGTTTTTTACAAGTACAAACAACGGTACCAGAGTTACCTGTGGAGGCACCATCATGCCCACTAGTACCAATATAAATAACGCTTTTCTGAACGGAAAGCGAATTCGGGCGAATACATAGCCTGTCATAGCGTTTACGAACAGACTCACCACTGTGGCGGTGCCGGTTACATATATGCTGTTTAGAATATACCTTGCCCAGTTGCCGTTTGTCATAGCGTCATGGTAGTTTTTGAACTGCCATGTTCTGGGAATCAGGATCAGTTCTCCCGAGTATATCTCGTTCATTGACTGGAGGCTTACCGACAGCATAACGATAAAGGGGAACGCTGTAACGATAACTCCCAGCGCAAGAACAATGTTTCCTACATACTTCCACAATTTCTGTCTCATAAATCCTCCAGCTGCCTTCCCAGCTTCAGATTTATTACCGTCATCACAAACACAATCGCTAACAGCACCACGGACATGGCTGAGGCGTAACCCATTTTGAACTCGCTGAACGCCGCCATGTATATTTGATGGGTGATTGTGGTAGTGGAGCTTACCGGACCTCCGTTTGTCATTATTCTAACCTGCTCGAAGGTCTTGAAACATTCAACGCTTAGGGTAGTCAAAAGAAAGAATGTTATGGGCTTAATTGTGGGCAGTGTTATGGAAAATGTCATGCGGAAGCCTCCCGCTCCGTCCATCGTAGCAGCCTCGTATAGACTTGTCGGCACACTTTGGAGAGCAGCAAGGTATATCATCATCACATAGCCGATGTTTTTCCATATATTTACAACTATCAGGCACCACAGCGCCTGGGTCTCGTCGTGCAGAAACCACTGACGGGGAGCTCCAAAAAGCCCCAAAATTTTATTCAACATACCGTTTGTAGGGTCGAACATATAAAGCCACACCATAGATACCGCCACCATGGAGGTTACGTATGGGTAGATGAGGGCGGCGCGGCAGGCATACATGACTTTCGACTGACGGTTTACAAGGATTGCCGCGGTAAGGCCTAATACCATAAGGGGAACAATGGAAAACACAGCAAACACAAGGGTGTTGAGGATTGACCGCAGGAAGATTTTATCCTGGGCGAGACGCACATAGTTGCGAAATCCTATGAAGTCACGCTGATAGAGATTATAGTTCGTAAAAGAGTCCAGAACGCTCTTTATCATGGGATAGATGACAAATAAGAGGAAAAACACCATGAACGGGATGAGCATTACATATGCCGAGACAGCGTCACGGTGTTTCAGCTTAAACCTTTTCATGTGTTTTTCCTCCTATTTTATTTTTGTTTTATCCCGCTATCTCAGCCTCAAGCTGAGACTGGGCAGAAGCGAGGGCTTCGGCGGCGCCGGCTTTGGAATAGAGCACCTGCTGTACCATCTCGTTTCTGATTTTCTGGAAGGATGCCGCCCATGTGGTTCTGGGCATGCCTATGCCTATTTCCACACAACGAGCTCTTACCTCATTCATGGGGTCAAGCTCAATGAAGGCATCGACCTGGGAACTCCTTGTAACGGGGATAGCGAGAACCTTGGCGCGGTTAAGCACCTCTTTCTTTGTGAGAGCTGTCTCTATGAAAGAGAACGCCTCGTCGGGGTTCTTGCAGTTGCCGCCTATGAAAAGCATATTACAGCCGCAGAAGTCAGCGTCGGTACCGTTTGTTGGGGGTGTAGCAATAGCTACCTTGCCCTTATATTCCTCGTTATTGAGCATTGGGGTGAGGGCTACGTTATTTATGAGCGTCATAGCCGCGTTGCCATTGAGGAATGGATTGACTTCATTTGAGTTGTAGGGGAGGTTGACATCAGGAAGGAAGCTCTGCAGGAATTCAAAGGCTTCCGCCTTCTCCGGTGTGTCTATAGTGGGGTTACCTTCGTCATCATAATACAGAGAACCGTTGCCAAAGGCGAAGATATCGAACTCAACAAAATTACCGGAGGTCATGGGGAAAGCAAAGCCAGCTACCGTAATCTTTTCTCCGTCTTTTTCCGTCAGCTTGATAGCATACTCTTTGAGCTCGTCCCATGTTGTGGGTGGAGTGTTGGGGTCAAGACCCGCTTTCTCAAACAGGTCTGTACGGTAGGCGAATACGAAGGGAGTTGTGGAATAAGCAAGGCCGTATGTCTTGCCATTATATGTGCCGTTGGCAAGCACAGAGGGCATAATATCTTCCTTACCCTCCCATTTGTTGAAGTAGCTTGAAATGTCCATGTAGTGACCGGCTTCGACTCTGGCGGCAACGGACATGATGCCGTGACCGATGATGTCCTGACCGAGTCCCGCGGCAAAGGCGGTGTTGAGCTTTGTCTCCATCGCTTCGCCTATGGCGGCTTCGTCGTACTCTACGGTGATGCCGTCGTTTGCCTTGTTGAAACTGTCGATGAGACCTTTCCAGTAATCACCTTCGGCGGCGTCGTTGCCTATACGAATGAACTTAAGGGTTACATCAGACGCTGCTGTGTCTGTGGTTGCGGTAGACTCTGTCTTTGTCTCTTCCTTCTTTTCGGGCTCTGTAGAACAACCCGTAAATAGAGCAATAAGCATAAGGAACGCGAGTATCAAGGATATTGTTTTTTTCATATTTCTCACCATATGTAATCCGGATCGCCATGAAGATTCGGGAGAGGCTCTACTCTTACAAGGGAGCCACCCTCTTCGAAGGACTTGATTGCGGCAAATGTATATTCCAGTGTGGCAAGAGCGTCGCGGCCGCTGGCTCTGACGTGCTCCGGGGGTACCTTGTTTGTAAGGTCTTCAAGCCACGCGTTTAGTCTTGTGGGGAAAGTTGCATCGAAGCTTGTGATACCTGTATCAAACAGCTCTGTAGGAGCAGGGGTGGCCATCTTTTCATTGCGGTTCTTTACCTCTTCCGCGTCCCAGAAGTGGAGCTTCTCTGTGCAGTTCTCGATTACAAAAGTGCCCTTTGTGCCGGCCATCTCGAAAGACCACCAGCCACCCAGTCCGAATACAGCGTCGCCGCGCTGGCTGATAATAACGCCAGAGGAACCATTCTCAAATCTTACATGCACGCTGTTTATCGAGTACATGGGATCCTTTGCCATGGCGCGGATACCAGGCTTGTTCATGAAGCACTGTACGTGGGTGATGTCACCGCCGAAGTAGCGCATTACGGAGAACGGATGGGCAAGGAATGCCTTTACATGGGAATAGGGCTTCTGCCATCTGGGGGAACCGATGCCGCCATAGGTGCAATCGCCGCCATTGAAGCCTACCTTGTGAAGGAGGTATACGCTTTCGCCGATCTTGCCTTCCTTTATGTATTCCATAGCCTTATCGGCGGGCTGGGTGAAGTAGTGGTTAAGGTTGCAGCCCAAATAGAGGTTATGCTCGGCAGCGTACTTTACCATCTCTCTGGCTTCCACTACATCGTTTGAGATAGGCTTCTCAACCAAAACATTATAGCCGGCCTTCAGAGCTTTCATGGCGGGCACATAGTGCCAGGAGCCGTTTTCGAAACCGGAGGTGGTGATGTCGATAAAGTCAAGATC
>JAAZBA010000180.1 GCA_012514045.1 Clostridiales bacterium
AAGTATTACACTCGAAGTGTAACACATCTATTGTAATCCTACAAAAGTAAAAAACAGGATATCCTTAAACGCTTGACAATCGTTATCATTGGGGATATAATACATTGTTAGGAGGTGTATTAAATTGCACATTATTGATATCAATGCCGCCGTGGGTATGGCAACCAAATCATGGCGGTATACCGACGTCCTGGGGCTATATTCCTATCTGGACGACTACAGAATCGACACGGCTCTTGTATATAACGCCGTAGCCGACCGTGACCCGGAAAACGGAAACACCGATATGCTGAAAATCGCTGCCGAATCTAATGGTCGCATCAAACCTTGCATGCTTCTTGAACCTTCCCTTGATTCGCTCGGATTGCCCGGAGAAGGCACACCATTGGATCGTCTCAGAGCTTCTAAGCCCTCTGCGGTTCGTGTAAGGCAGGGCGAGAATTCAAATTTCGTTATGGATAAGTTCTATGCGAAAGATATGCTTGTTGTTCTCAATGAGATACATATGCCTCTTCTCATAGAGGGTGAGTATTCACACCAGTTCCTTCATGCTTTGCCTGAGATGGCGCTTGTTTATCCAAATGTGCCTATGATTCTACTCCACTGGGGTCTCAATGCTTCAAGAATAATATACCCGCTCCTCAAGCACACTTCGAATGTATACTTTGACATGAGCGTTATGATCGACGCCGGAGCTATAGAGGAGATTGTTGAAAAGTTTGGAAGCGAAAGACTTATGTTTGGAAGCGCTTTGCCGCATTTCGTTCCTGCCGGAGCATTGGCACTTATTAAGTATCCATTTATCTCTGATAAGGACAAAGAGAATATAGCCCACGCAAACTTTGAGCGTCTGGAAGGAGGCATAAGACTATGATGACAATAAGAGAACAGGCCTTTGCCGGTAAGCCGCTCGATACCTTTACGATCGACTGCCACACTCACCTGACCCAGTATTTCAAGTCCGGCTGGCATCAGAATCCCAAGTTCTGGTCGCTTGAGAGCCTTATTGAAGTATATGATTCCCTTGGAGTAGACTGCTGTGTAACAGCCCCTCACGCTATTATCGATTCAATGACAGTTGAGGCAAACGAGGTTGCAGAAGAGGCGGCAAAACTTTTTCCGGGTCGTATTTATGGCTACATATCCGTGGCTCCATTCGAAGGACTTGATGTGCTCAAGTCTAATCTGAAGCGTTTTGCTTCGAATCCTGCTTTTGTTGGAATGAAGTTCCTGGGAGGTTACAACGGCGACTATACGGACCCCATCTACCGCTACGCTACTGACTTTGCTGAAGAAGCACGTTGTCCGATTCTTTGCCACTCATGGGGAAATATGCCATCTCATGATACACTGCGAGACATGGCTCTTACCCATCCCAATATGAAGCTCATCTGCGCCCATCAGGGCGGCGGAAATGCTGCTCTTACAGACAGCATCGCCAAGGTTGTAGCAGAGTGCCCGAATCTTTATGTTGAGACCTGCGGAAGCTTATATAATCAGTATGGCATCGAGGATATTGTCCGTCTCTGTGGAGAGGACAGAGTCGTATTCGGTACAGACGCAATTAACCTTGATGCCCGCTTTGACTTCGGCCGCGTAGCTCTTGCTCCCCTTGAGGATGAGGTCATGGCAAAGGTTCTAAGCGGAAACTTCTTAAACCTTCTTGAGACATCCCAAATGGGCAAAATCAAGGTGTAATGCTTGACTTTACCTTGAAATTATGATAGAATGCTAACAATAAATAATTATAAGGAGAGTATACATATGGCAGCGAAATTTGCTTACACTATTTGGCAGTGGGGCGGCGACAAGGAAAGTGTCCTTAAAGGCATGCGCGACGTTTCCCACGTAGGTTACAAGTATTTCGAGAGCACAAAGCCTTTTATCGATGTTTTCAAGAACGATAAGGAGTGCCTCAAAGAAGCCCTTGAAAAGTATGATCTCCAGCCCACAGGTGCCTATTTCCACCTTAACGGTACAAAGGAAAATGACATTGATGATCTGGAAGCAAAGATTCCATTTTTGCTTGAGTTCGGAATGAAGCTCATCACAGTCCAGGCCTGCGGCGTGTTCGGTCGCGTTGCCAACGATGAGGAGCTCAAGTATGCCCTTGACACAATAACAAAGATCGGTAAAATCTGCAAACCCTATGGAATCAAGCCCTGTGTACATTCACACTACAACACAACAGTTATGATCCCCCGAGATATTTACCACATCATGGACAATACTGACCCCGATGAGATCTGGTTCTGCCCGGACACGGCTCATATAACAGCCGGTGGTGGAGATCCCGTTAAAATCGTTGAGAAATACAAGTCAAGAGTCGCTTTTACACACCTAAAAGACATCCTTGTTTCCCAGTCACTGGAGAGCGAAGGAATGGAAGAGGGTAAGGAAGTTTACTCCAACTTCCGCGAGTTGGGCGAAGGT
>JAAZBA010000177.1 GCA_012514045.1 Clostridiales bacterium
CGATTGCGTTTCTGCACAGAATACTGCCGGGTACCGCTCCCGGAAGCTATGGCATAGACGTGGCAAAGCTTGCGGGGATCCCGGAGGATATAACAAGGAGAGCAAGACGCATTCTCACCTCCCTTGAAAGCGGCAAGGAGGTCACAATGCGTAAAAGAAAGAAGACAGCGGAGGATCAGACCTCCATGGCTCAGTTGGGAGCTGGGGAGATAACCTCAAGGCTCAGGAGTGTAAACCTCGACGAGCTGACTCCCATGGCGGCGCTGAATCTGCTATATGAATTGAAAAAAGAAGCCTCCGAGCTTATCTGAGGTGATAATATATGTATATTGTAAAAGCAGGGGAGATAAGAGCGCTTGAGGAGCGGACTTTCGAAAAGGGAAAACCGAGCCTTGAGCTGATGGAGAACGCCGGAAGAGCCGCTTATGAGGAGTTTTTGAGTCATTTCGGCACTCTGGGGGGCAAAAAGATCGCTGTTATGTGCGGCGTGGGTAAAAACGGCGGTGACGGCTATGTCATCGCAAGATACCTTAAGGGAAACGACGTTTATGTCTGCTCCTTCGGGAATGAGAATAAAATTGCCCCGGACACCCTTGTTATGAAAAAACGATGTGGTATTGATACAACGCACCCGGAAAAGCTTCCAAAGTGCGACATATACATAGATGCCATTTTCGGCATAGGCTTTCACGGAGAATTGAGAGGAGAAGCCCTTGAGGCGGCAGAGATAATGAACTCATCAGGCGGATTTGTCCTTTCAATCGACATCCCCACGGGTGTGGGCTCGGACGATGGTTCCGCAGACGCAAACGCCGTGAGGGCGGAGATGACAGTGACCTATTCTTACCCTAAAGCGGGATGCGTGCTCCTGCCGGGCGCGTCACATTGCGGAAAGCTGATTGTCCGTGATGTGGGAGTGGAAGAGCCGTTCCGTTCCAATATGGAGATAATTGACAGGGATATGGTTGGAAGCGCCTTTCCGAAGAGAAGAAGAGATGCTCACAAGGGAACCTTTGGCCATGTCGCGGTAATCGGCGGCTGCTCACGCTATTCCGGTGCCCCATGTTTTACAGCCAACGCCGCTGTGCGCGCAGGCTCCGGGCTTGTAACGCTTCTTGTGCCGGAGAGCATACATGTATCCTCCTGTGTAAAGGTAAACGAGGCTATGGTATATTCCCTCCCCGACGTGGACGGCGCCATAGCATACGGCGCAAAGGAAGTGATTACTGATTTTCTCCGCAATTGTGATGCTGCCGCTATAGGTCCCGGTCTGTCCCGGGCTCCCGCTGTCTTGACAAGAGAAATAATCGGGGAGTGTGCTCTGCCCCTTGTAATCGATGCAGACGGCATTAATGCGCTTGAAAGCCATACGGATATTCTTAAAAAAAGGCAGGCGCCCTCAATTCTCACACCCCACGACGGAGAGTTCCGAAGGCTTACGGGAACGGAAGTGCCCCAGGGAGGACCGGATAGAGTGGAATATGCGAAAAACTTTGCCTATGATCACTCCTGTGTGCTTGTTCTGAAGGGATACAGAACGATTGTTACCGATGGCGGGAGGATATACATCAATACCACCGGAAACCCGGGGATGGCAAAAGGCGGAAGCGGCGACGTGCTGACCGGTATTATCCTCTCCCTTTTGGGACAGGGCAGAGACCCTCTCCTGTCCGCCTGTGCCGGAGCATATATCCACGGCATCGCGGGAGATATAGCGGCGGAAAAATACGGCGAATATTCCATGACCCCCTCGGATATGATAGCTCTTCTGCCCGAGGCAATAAAAGAAGTATAAAATATTTTACAAATACCCATTGCTAAAATGCTTCTTGTATGATAAACTGTTATTGTATCTTTACGAGCACATTGTATGCACATGTTTTTACGCATATTCCCTGCTTACCACAATAAAAAGGATGGTTTATAATCATGAATAAGAGAAAATGGCTCGTTACGACCGGTGTATTCCTCATAGTCGTATTGATGATTGCCGGCGTTATAGCCACAAAAGCAAGCTTCGGCGATGCAGATGACCCGATGGTAACATTGAGCTACATAACGGATGTGCTGGCTCCCGATACCCTGGCAAAGGTTGAGGAAGCAATCGAGCTTAAAAACAATGAGTTTACGACAGCCATGAATCTCAAGCTCTCTGAGTACACCACAAAGCTGGACGCTACAATCAACGAGTTTGAGCAGAGAAACGCCAACATCGCCAACGACACCGCGTTTATTGACGCCGTTACCACCTCGGTACTGGCAAGGATGTCCGGCGAATCAGGCTATACCGCTCCCACAACCACTACCAATACAGGCACAGCAGAAGGCTGGAAGCTCATTGACGTTTCCAACGGTCAGGTTATTACCTTTGCTGTGGGCGGAGAGGTTCTTCTGAGAATCGGCAGCGCCTCCTGTTACGCCCAGTCATCTCCGGGGCTCATCAACCTTACAACAGGCGAAGTGCTTGAGTCCGGCGGAAATCTCCAGAAAAATCACCACTACATGGTTACAGTCAAAGACAGAGGCTTCAAGGCAACATCGGACTCAAAGATTCTTGTGTGCGGTTCCTACACTATCCTCGACTAAGGCATATCAATAATCAGCTTAGAAAACTATAAAACGGCGGAACCGTTGCTTTCGGTTTCGCCGTTATGATTTATATTTATCCAAGCAATACCTCGGCGTTTGTGCCATAGAATATATCGTCGTGGTTTGAGATGAGCTTCAGGAACTCTTCAAACTTCATCCACTCATCGCTTTCATAGTCCATTTCGTAGGAGTGCCCCCAGATGTAGAAAATCTGAGACTTGTCAGGTTTAAGGGAGATGAAATCATGCCCCATTTTCATTATGCGTTCGGTATTTCTGTGGTGAGCATTGGGGTTGAAGCGGTAGAAATTGGTCTGCTCGTCGAAGCTGTCCACGCAGGTGGTGGTGCGGCTGTAGAGCACGCCGGTGTGCTCTCTTATTATTCCCGCCACTCTGTCGTCGTTTGGACCGTTGGGATAGGCCATTCCCACGATCTCATAGCCGGTAAGCTCTCCGAGATTGAGCCTGTCCTGCTCAACCTGACGAATAATCTCATCTTCGGGGAGACCTACAAGGGTGGGATGTGTGAGGGTATGAACCGCAACCTCGTGACCTTCGTAGATATCACGCACTTTATCGGGGACTATCTTGTAATGTGATATGCGTCTGCCGTTTCGCTCCTGCATACCGGAGTTTCCTAAAAGCTCTGAATTCAGGTTGAAGGTGCCTTTGAAGTTATACTTGTTGAACAGCTCAATAAGCCTTATATCCTGCGTAACGCCGTCGTCATAGCTGAATGTAACCGCTTTGCGGTATTTATCTTTCCAGGACATGATATTCTTCCTCCGTAAAATCATTTGATAGTCCATTTACATGATTTACATGGTAAATTTAGAAAGTATCGCCAATTGCGCTCTTTATTTCTTCTTCGCATTCGTCGTGGCTCATTGAAGTTTCGACTCTGCAGATTGCCTTTGTTCTTGTGGTAAACATAACCCGAGCGTGAAACCTTTCTCCCACGTGGGCTGACAGCCGTCCGGCGCTCATGGTGCCGCCTGCCATAGTTGAGGGGGAGTTGGCAACATAGCCTATCGTACCGAGCATCGGAAGGGACACATTTATTGCCTCGCTGTCATATCTGTTGTTCGGCTCCTTGCAGCATCTGAGAAGCGCGCCGATACGAAAGGGTTTCAGGTCAAAATATCTTGTGAATCCAGTGACAGTGAAATAAAGTTCTTCGGACATACATGCCACCTCCTAAATATAGATTTATGATAACATACAGAATATAGGTCTGTCAAGAAATAATCCACCGCTGTGGTTGATTATTGTCTTCAGAAGTGATACAATTTAACTATCCTGAACAAAGGGAGGAAAGAAAATGCTGACTGCCGAAAAAGTAAAGATAGCCGCGCTGGAGGCGGGAGCCGACTTGTGTGGTATTGGCAGTATGGACAGATTTGACGAGAACGTACCAAAGGAAATGAACCCGAAGTTTCTTTTTCCTGAGGCGAAGAGTATTATCGGCATGGCGTTTCGCATCCCCAGAGGCGTGCAGCGGGGTATAGAGGAAGGCACACAGTTCTATCAGTACCCCTCCATGGCATACGGCGGAATAAACGAGATATACGCCCCGTCGGTGCTTTACCACGTGGGAAAAGTCATAGAAAACGAAGGCTATGAAGCCATGCTCTACAGGAACACAGGGGCAAGGGGCGTGGTGTCGGACATGGACGGCTCTTTGGGCAATACCTTGTCCCCGGAGGAACAGATAGAGATAAGCGAGCGGGCGAAAACCGAGACCGCTCACCACCGTACGGTGCAGTTTACCCGGCCTGCCAGAGAAGACTCCGTAGCACCGGATCTGCAGTTCCATTTCAGACTTGCCGCCGTAGCCTGCGGGCTTGGGGAGATGGGCTGGAGCAAGATGTTCCTGACTCCTCAGTTCGGACCACTCCAGAGGCTGGCTTTTATCTTCACCGACGCGCCTCTTGAGCCCGATCCCCTATATGACGGACCTCCACTCTGCCGACGCTGCATGGCATGTGTCAGGCAGTGCCCTGGCGGATGCCTGTCGGATAAGGAGAGCATAAAAGTAAGTGTTGGAGGCAAGGAGTGCGAGTGGGGCAAGCTTGACGAATGGAAATGCTACGCCTTCTATACACATGGCGGACGCTACTACAATCCCTTTGTGCCAAAAGAGGTGTTCGACAAGAACGAGGACGGGGCTCTGGATGTGCTGGAGGGAAAGGCGGAGGCGGACGAAGTTCAGATAATGAACGTCTACACTGCCCTGTCAAAATATTTTCCCTCCTGGGTAGGCTACAATATGGCTAAGTGCGGAGGCTGCATAAGAGCCTGTGTCAGCATGCTGGAGCGCAAGGGCAGCTGCATGGAGGGACGATTCAAAGAGCCTCTCCGCACCGGCAAGCCCTGGCAGCTTTAGCAGGAGGGGTGATCATATGCTTACAGCGAGAATAATCAAAGAAAAGGCGAGGGAATACGGAGCGGATCTCTGCGGCATAGCTTCAATAGACCGCTTCCTCGACACAGACGAGCAGAGAAGTCCGTTAAGCGTACTCCCCAATGCAAAGAGCGTTATCGGATTCGGATTCAGGATACCCAAAGGTCTCTACTACTGCATGGACAGGGAAACCCAGTACTCAAACTATGTGTCCCTTGGGGTAAAGTACATTGATGAGGATCTTTCGGAAATTTTTCTCCTTAAGATGGCGGCGCTTATCGAAAACAAAGGCTATGATGCCTGCGTACAGCGAAACATATCAAACCTGAAAATCAAGGGAGACAAAACACAGAACCCGGAGGTAAAGGATACCTACGAGCTTGTCCACGCAAGGGCTGTCGCAGAGGGCAAACCGGTGCCTGACGTGATTATGGACTTTCCCTACGCCGCGAAAATGTGCGGCCTTGGCAGCGTAAGCCTAAAAGGAAACGTGATTACAAAGGAATATGGTCCCTTTGTCCGCTTTGTCTTTATTGTGACCGATGCGCCCCTTGAGCCGGACAGTATATTTGAAGAAAACCTCTGCGACAGCTGCGGGGAGTGTATAAAAGCCTGCCCCGGCAATGCTGTGTCCGAAGAAGGTCTGGATAGTTGGCAGTGCAGTGTGTACTACAGAGGCGCCCACAGATCTAATCCCTATATGACTGAGGATTTCCTGAAAGGTAATCCCCACAGGGAAGCGATTTTGAATGGAGAATATCGCTTCGACAGCGTATCCGCCAGGGGAATATACCCCCATGAGGACTTCATGCCCATGCGTCAGACGGGATATGCCCCTTGTCTGTGCGGTAAAGCCTGTGATACGGCGTGTTTTAATCACCTGAAAAGAAAGGGGGTTATAAAATGAGCTTTCGTGAGAGAATAATCGAGACTGCCAGAAAATACGAGGCGGACTATGTGGGCTTTGGCTCCGTGTCAAGTTTTGAGGGCACAAACGTAACGAAGATTTTCGACAGGACAAAAACCGTCATCTGTCTGGGTTTTCGTGTGCTTAGAGGCTCCTACCGGGGAGTGGAGGAGGGCACAACCTACTACCAGTACTCCACTACCGGGGTTGAGACAATTGAGGAAACGATTATGCCCATGGCGCTTTTGAAAGTCAGCGGAGTCATTGAAGACGAAGGATATATAGCTGTTCCTCAGAAGAGAAACCAGCTTATATCCGATAAGACAGAAGGAACAAACCCGGAGGTTTACCACAACGAAATATATAGAATAGATGAGCCTCAGCTCGATTTCCTATCCTGCGCTGTCCTGTGCGGCATAGGGGAACGAGGTCTCTCCGGATCCGTTCTTACCA
>JAAZBA010000315.1 GCA_012514045.1 Clostridiales bacterium
GGAACTGTTTTCTCTTGATACAACTTCTTTCAGAGCAAAAGGCGCTGCAGAACCTCATATTTACGGATATTGCTGGGGATATTCCGCGGCGTACTTCATGTCTGACGAGAAAGCAGATGAAATGTATGAGCCGATGCCACTGCTTACAAATCCTAATGGTGAAAAGCTCTACATCTATGCAAATAGTAATCCTTCAGGTGTAGCTAAGCAGCTTATCGTGACAAGTGCTTGCGAATATCCCGAGCTTGTTATTCGTTGGGCTGATTATCTCTATCAGCCGGAGGTAACTCTTGAGACTAACTGGGGTCCGATGGAAATGCGCTTTGGTAAAAACGATAAAGGTCAGCTAATAAAATACGAAGATACAACACACCCGACGCTTATACCTTCAGGATATGATTCTTTTATCGCTTTCCGTAACGGAAACCAACTTCAGCAGTTGCCAAGAATTTACGGTCCTCTTGTCAATAAATATCTTGAGGAAGAGTTCAACTACTTCCCCAACAAATCTGTTGAAATTAGACAGCTTGAAGAAGCTGAGCTTATTTGGGCGCCTTATGCTGTTACCGAATTTCCACCGGTAATTGCAACAGCAAAAGAGCAGGAGGATCTTAGTTTCTATAACACCGATGTTAGCAAGCTCTACGGGGAAACGCTCACAGGATGGATTATTGGTACAGCTGATATCGACGCTGAGTGGGATTCTTTTATCGAGCAGATGTATGCCTACGGAGCACAGGAAGTTCTTGATATCAAACAGGCTCAGGCAGACAGATATTTCGCTGAGCTTAACAAATAAATTAAAATAAAAGAACATAACAAAACATAACAACTAAGTACAAATGAAAAAAGCCCTGCGGCAGCTGCCGCAGGGCTTTTTTCTAGCTAAATCTTCGAAAACACATTCCCAAGCTTGTCATTTATCACAATATTTGCTTTATGGTCATAGGGAGTGGGGGATAGATTCACAAGCGCCAATGTGTCGCCTGAAAAGTATCTCACGAGGGAAGCCGCGGGATACACTCCGAGGGAGGTACCGCCAATTATCAGCATATCGCACCTTGATATGGCGCTGATTGAACGTTCTAGAGTTTCTCCGTCGAGACCTTCTTCGTAAAGAACCACATCCGGTTTAATAACGCCTCCGCAGACACATTTAGGCACTCCGCTGCTGTTTTTGATATGCTCAAGTGAATATGACTTGCCGCATTTGACGCAGTAGTTGCGATGTACCGATCCGTGAAGCTCGTATACATTCCTGCTTCCTGCCTTTTGATGAAGCCCGTCAATGTTCTGAGTTACCACAGCTGTAAGCTTTCCCTGTTTTTCAAGCTCCGCAAGCTTTATATGGGTGATATTCGGTTCTGCTGAGGTATAGAGCATCTTATCCCGATAAAACTCGTAGAATTCTTCAGGCTTTCTTTGCCAGAAGGTATGGCTCAGCATGGTCTCAGGGGGATATTTATACTTCTGATTGTAGAGCCCGTCCACGCTTCTGAAATCTGGGATACCGCTTTCCGTTGACACTCCGGCGCCGCCGAAAAAGACGATACACTGGCTTCTGTTAACGGAATCAACAAAAGATTTGATATTGTCCATATGCTGCCTCCTTTACTTTAGATGCATATAGCTTTCCACATCATACCATTTGACCGTAAATCCCGCGCCCTTTGCGCAGAACACAGAGCTTGAGGTGTAATCGGGATCACGGTCCTTATCATATCCGATTTTTTCTATTATTTCTTTCGAATTACCGCACTCTTTATAACCATCAAATGTAAAGAAGATATATCCCATACCGGAGGTAGCGCTGCGCAAATCATCTCCGTAGTTGAGAATCTTCGCCATTGGAGCGCGCCCTTTAATGACGGTAAATGAATCCTGAGGCTCGGGATATTCACACTCCCCGCCAAAGAGCGAAATATCGGTACAGACTTTTCCTACAGCACTATGGGGTACATGAGCGATAAAAGCGTAATATGGCTCAAGGAGAATATTCTCGGCTTTTTCAAGTCCATGACGAAGAGCGCGATATACAGCTTCTCGAAAATCGCCTCCATCGGTATGTTTCAGATGATAAGCACCGCGCAGAAGTGTTATATGAATGTCTGTCACCGGTGAGCCTGTGAGCAGTCCGCGAATTTCACGCTCAAATACGTGGGTTTCTATAAGATTCTGAAAGCTTTGAGGAAGATCGTTCACGGTACAGTCAGAGGAGAATGTAATGCCGTTGCCCCGTGGTGAGGGAGACAGCTTCAAGTGTACCTCAGCGTAATGTCTCAGCGGTTCGAAATGTCCAACTCCGACGGTCTCCGTAGCAATGGTTTCGAGATATCTGATCTGAGGCTCTCCAAAAGCGATAGTTATTCCAAATCGGTCACGTAGTAACTCCGATATGATCTCAAGCTGTACTTCTCCGCAGACACGAATAGCGATTGCGCCTGTTCTGCTGTCCCTTGAAACACATAGTGTGGGCTCTTCATCTTCAAGTATCTTGAGCGCGGTATGCAGAGAATCGAGATTCTCTGCCATAACGCCGACAGAAAGAAGAGGGACTGTCTCAAATGAGAATTTTTCCCCCTGACCTACCAGATCACCGGGTCGAAGATCATTTAATCCACCTATAACACAAAGCATACCTGCATCGGCTTTGTCAATGGGAATCAGCTTTCCGGACATAGCTTCACGCAGATAGCTTATCTTACCGTATAGAGGAATCTCGTCACGGACGGAAACTGAACCTGAAAGAATATTCGCATGGATATTCCTTGCTCCATTTCCATCATTTGTGACTCGATATACATAAAAGGAGGGAGATGTGGTATTATGTCTGTCGACGTTTACGAATCTTTGAAGCAGCGATAACAGCTCATCAATTCCTTTCCCGTTTCTGGCGCATCCTGAAACGAAGGGAAATATTATCCTCGACATGAGAAATCTTGAACCTATGGATGTAAGCTCATCTTCAATAAGCTGACCGGAGAGATAGCTTTCAAGAATCTCTTCGTCCGATTCGGCGCACTTATCAGGAATTTCCCCAACAGTGCAGGGAACTACTCCAAGATTGTCCTTGATGCTTTGAAGAGTGCGTTCGATATTTGCTCCCGCTCTATCGGTTTTATTTAGGAAAAACACGCAAGGTTTGCCCAGACGTTCAAGAATACGAAACAGAGTAACTGTATGACTCTGCACACCTTCGACACAGCTTACAACAAATACAGCGCAGTCAAGGGCACGAAACACTCTTTCTGTTTGAGGCGCGAAATCCACATGTCCGGGAGTATCTAGAATGTGAAACCGGGTACCGAGATAATCAAATGAGGATTCTCCGCAAAACACGGTAATACCGCGTTTTTTCTCTATTGCATGGTTGTCCAGAACTGTATTACTATCATCAACCTGACCGGGAGAACGAATCTGGCCTGCTCTGAAAAGGATTTGTTCACAGATGGTGGTCTTGCCCGCGTCTACGTGGGCAGCGAATCCAACTGTTATGTGCTTAACAATCATTGACTAAAGAGTGAAGCGGCACTTCCGGGTGTATGCAGTTACACCGACCGGGTTTACATAATCCTCAGGGTAGGTTTTCTTAAGTTTTTCGATTGTAGCTTTATTGGAATAGCCAAGCTGCTCAAGCATTGAAATAACAATATAGGGCATATATTCTGCTGCGCCGCTTTCAAGCTTTATGGCGATACCGAGACGTTCACGGCGAAGACCGATACAATAAAGCGCACAGGCACCGCCTTTTGCGACTATGTTTTCATCTTCAAGGAGAATGGAACAGAGCTGTTTTGTACCGGAGACCATCTCCGGATTGGCATTCATGCAGGCTGTGCCATAGCGTACGCACTCCGCAAGCTTTTCGTTTTTAAGTCTGTCGGGGCAGGCAAGGTTTAAATAGCTCATAGCTACATTGTAGAGAGGTACAGCAAAAACGGGAACACCGCAGCCATCTGCACCAACGATAACATCTTCTGCGGGATATTCACTCATGACAGAGATAAATTTCTTTATATCCTTCTGTATGGGACTTTCCGGCTTCCAGTAATCCTTGTAGTCACATCCGAGATGAAGGCAGAAAGCGAGAAGTGCGGTATGCTTACCGGAGCAATTATAATATATCTTTCTCATAGGTTTTCCTTCAGAGATAAGTTTATAGGCAGACTCTCTATGTCCGGGATAAGTGGGTGGAAGAATCATATCCTCATCTGTCAAACCGATTTTATTAAGAGCGGATGTAATTGCTTCTATATGAAAGCTCTCACCCAAGTGGGAAGCACAGAATACTGAATATTCCCTGTCCGTAAAGCCGAATTTGTCCTTAATGCCATAGTAGAGGATAGGCAGTGCCTGAATAGGTTTTGCGGAAGACCGGTAGTAGTGATGCCTTGAGATATCTCCCAGGGAGTGGAGTACGCTTCCGTCTTCGGAGACGATACAATAGCGGCCTCGTATGTCATTTTCATCAAGAATACCGCGATACTCGGTTACAAGGATATCGTTCATTTTTGTATTTCCTTTCATAATGAAATAATAATAAAAGGCAGCACAGACAGCTGCCTTATTATAAATATGGTTATTTCGTACCAAAGATTCTGTCGCCTGCGTCTCCAAGGCCGGGAACGATATAGCCGTTCTCGTTAAGTTTCTCGTCAATACAAGCGCAGTAGAGCTGCACATCGGGATGTATGTTTGTGAAGTGTTTAATTCCTTCGGGAGCGGCTATGATGCACATGAATTTAATGCTTGTGCATCCGGCTTCCTTGAGCATATTTGCGGCAGCAACGGCGCTGTTGCCTGTAGCAAGCATAGGATCCAGGATAATAACCTTACGGTTCTCTATATCATCAGGAAGCTTGCAATAATAGTTCTGAGCTTCAAGTGTCACATGATCACGATAGAGACCAATATGCCCAACCTTCGCTGAGGGTACAAGAGCAAGAATACCGTTTACCATACCAAGTCCTGCGCGCAGGATAGGTACAATAGCCATTTTTTTACCGGAGAGCACACTTGCAGTTGTAGAAGTGATGGGGGTTGTAATTTCTACTTCCTCAAGGGGAAGATCGGAGAGGGCATCGTAAGCCATGAGCATAGCGACTTCTTCGATGAGCTCACGAAACTCTTTGCAGCCGGTATTGATATCGCGCAGCATGCTTATTTTGTGCTGAACAAGAGGATGAGTAAAGACTGTTACATTATCCATGGTACAGAGTCCTTCCATGTTTTATATTTACATCATTATACCACTGTCTCAGAGCTTTTTCAAGTATTAAACTTGACAAAACTCAATAATAAGGCTATAATACGCTCAACAATCTTTTGGCAGGTGGCATATGACAGTTAAAGAATTAGCGGGAGACAAACAGTTTTATAAACAGGCTATTAAGTTCGGTGTTCCGGTAGCGCTCCAGAATCTGCTTACCTCCTCGGCTTCATTCGTCGACAGCATGATGATAGGCGGCTTCAGTGAGATAGCAATCGGCGCAGTAGGCATGGCAGGGCAATGGTTCTACCTTATAATGCTCTGCTGTTGGGGAATCCATAGCGCAGGCACAATGTTCTTCGCTCAATATTGGGGAGCAAACGACAAGGAAGGCCTCCGTAAGGCTACATGGGTAATGTTCACGAGTGTTCTTTTCCTTACGGTTCCTGTTTCCATTGTCACCTGTGTTTTCCCACGGCTTATAATGAGCATATATACTAACGATCCTGGGGTAATATCAATCGGCGGAAACTATCTTCGTATTGCTGCCTTCAATTGTGTGTTTACAGCCATAACAACAGGCTGCAGTGGTCTTCTTCGTTCCACTGGGAATGCAAAACTTCCTCTGTATGCAGGTTTTGCCGGGATTTTTACAAATATCTTCCTGAACTGGGTTCTTATCTATGGTAATCTGGGGTTCCCGGCTCTTGGAGTTGTGGGCGCTGCTATTGCCACAGTTATTTCGGGATTTGTAAACATGGCAATTCTTATCGCTACGGCTATAATCAAAAAGAATATTTTATTCGAGATGCTGAAGAAAAAGGCGGTAATTGCTAAATCATTTGTCAAAGAGTATTATGCGAAGGCAACGCCGATTATTCTTAATGAGAGCTGCTATGCTGTGGCTATGCTTATAATAAACATGGTATTTGGTCGCCAAGGTGGCAGAAACATGTCTGCGCTGTCTATATTCCGTACCCTTGACGGTATTGTACTCGCATTTTATTATGGATTCGTCAACGCTTCATGTGTTATGATAGGAAACTCTATCGGAGCAGGAAGAATAAAGGAGGGAATCGTTTACTCAAGACGTTTTACCATTCTCAATTTCCTGACTACGGTGGTTGTAACGCTGACTATCTACCTGTTCAGGTATCCTATAATATCTCTGTTTAGTGTAGGCCAGGATATAACCGACATAGTCTCAAAACTCCTTCTGATATTGGTGATATTTATGCCTATACGTACCTGCAACTACATGCTTATAGGTGTTTACAGATCCGGCGGCGAGTCGAAGATTGGATTTTACTTTGAAATCATCGCGATTTGGTTCGTATCCGTGCCTCTTGTGCTACTTTCCGGTCTTCATTGGAAACTGTCATTCCCGCTCGTAGTAATGATGAGCTATTCAGAGGATGTGGCTAAGATAGTTGTTCAGTTGTGGTATATGCTGTCGAACAAGTGGATTAAGCCTATAACGGAGCAGGGGA
>JAAZBA010000099.1 GCA_012514045.1 Clostridiales bacterium
GGATGCCATGAATCGGGATATACGGAGTTTACTCTTGATATCTCAAAACATATTAAACCCGGGAAAAACTTCATCGCCGTCATGGTGGACAACCGTTCACTGATTACGAAATGGCCCAACGACAGGGGCTACTTCAGCTACGGCGGAATACATCGTGATGTTTATTTGGAACTGTATGACGATGTATATCTTGAGGCTCTGTCCGTTACACCTGTTTATATTCCCGAAGAGGGATGCGGAGCAGTTGAACTCAGCGGCGTTCTCAGGGGCAGGGAATCAGCTGAGATTAGCATTGCCCTTGGCAGGACAGAGAGAATGCTTCATATTAGCGAAGGACGGTTTACAACGACAGAAAAATACGAGTCAGTATCCTGTTGGAGCCCGGAATCGCCGACAATTTATGATTTCAGCGTATCGCTCGACGGGGAGAAGTATTTCTGTAACCCGATAGGATTCAGGTCTGTAGAGACAAAAGATGGCTCATTTTTCCTGAACGGAAAAGATTATCACCTCAATGGATGCTGTTATGTATATGATTCTCCTTCCTACGGACTGGTTATGGAAGAGGGACAGCTTGCCTTTGACTTGTCGGAAATGAAAGCCGCGGGAGTAAACGCGATACGCACGCATTTTCCCATGGACGATAAATTTTACAATATGTGCGACAAAATGGGGTTTCTTGTTTGGATTGAGCCCAACATATATTGCTGCAAACCGTCGAAGGATCAGACTCAAACACCCTTCGCAGAACATGAATCGGTAAGAGTGGCATTTAGTATGACATCGGAGATGATCGCCTCAGCAAGATGTCACCCCTGCGTAGCGATATACGCTCTCGGAAATGAATGTAATGTTGAGCATCCCGAAGCCATAGAGTTCTTTCGAAACCTTGCCGCTTTGGTGCGGGAAACAGACAGCACCCGTCTCGTAGGATATGCGGCGCTGTACGGCCTTGTTGGCAGCATCGGTGAAGTGCTTGACATCATCGGCATAAACTCCTATTATGGCTGGTATGACAAAATCGGAGACATCTACGAACACAAGAACAAGGCAGCTTCTGACGGCTTTGTTGAGCAGGAAAAAGTAGATCTGAGCGAATTCCATTCTATGATAGACAAGGCATTACTGAGACTTCCGCCGGAGCTTCCGCTGCTGCTTACAGAATTCGGAGCCGATTCATTGCCGGGATTTCATTCGTCTTGTCTCGATCTCTGGAGCGAGGAATATCATGCAGAGGTAATAAAAGAAATGATCAATGCGTCCCGGAAGCATGAACGTATTTGCGGCACATTTGTCTTTGCGTTTATAGATTACATGGATCCCTGCAAACCTCTTAACGGTTTTTGGAAAGGTGAAAATCTTAAAGGAATGCTCTCATATCAGCGGGACAGAAAGCAGCCGTTCTATGCTCTGCAAAAAGTATACACAGATAGTAGTACCGACAACGACTGAAAATGGTTATGGTGGAAAATATGAGGGAGTACTCCTGAAGCAGCGCAAAAAAGCAGGTCATGGACAGTATTATACCGCTCCCAAAGGAGCAGATACTGCCATGACCTGCTTTTTATATAACTGAATAGAATTTGTAAATTGGCTTGTCTGCGAAGATTTTCCGTTTATTCTTACCTTGGACTTCCTCCGGCGCGGTTGACGAGACAGCGCAGACGAGAGGCGGAATTTACAAGCTGTCCTGCCAGAATATCCTCTTCTGTTATGCAGGCATACAGGATTTCCTTAGCTTTGTATCGTTCACGGTCATAAATAAGCCAAATTCTGCCTTCAGAATCCTGAACTCCGTCAGGGTAGGAAACATCCCGCCTAGTATCAAGCATCAGTCCGCCAATCCAAGTTTTCCCATCGTCCTCTGAAAGCATCGCCATTAGATTGGTGCGCACTGAGTAACCGCTCTCAAAAGCGTAGGTGGGGTTCACATAGTTTACCAGGAGCAGTCTTCCGGACTGAAGCCGGCGTATGAAAAAGCGGGAATTTGGGCCGTAATGCCCGGAAAAACCCGGATTCTCCCAAGTTACACCGCTGTCGTACGAGAAAGCCTGTCCGATGCCCCGGCGTGTCCGTACCAGCATCCAAAGACTGCCGTCCTCTTTCTCCACCACCATATGCTCATCAAAGGTGCGGTCGGGCACGTCAGCGCTGCCGCGGAAGGTAAAGCTTCTTCCTTCGTCGACGGAGACATATACGTTTGAGCGCATCTCTTTTGCAAGTTCGGGATGCTCCTCAAGGGGCTTTGCATATTCATTGTTCCAGATAGCGCAGGGAAAGAGCCACTCGCCGCTGCGAGTTACGGTAGGCTTATTCATCATAAGACCGTTTGCGATTCTGCGTGGAGGAGAAAAACAAGGTTTCGGATCATCAGGATTTTCGCAAACCGACATCCATACCCCATCTCTTCCGTCAAAAAAGCCCCGGCTTTGAGTCCAAAAGAGACGAAGCGCTCCGTGTGGATCGCACCACAGCGCCGGATCAAAGCAGCGTACCTCCGGGTCGTCGTGACGTACCAAAAGAAAACCGTCGCTGAAGGTCTCTCCGTCATCAGTGCTTCTTTCCATAATGATCACGTTCCCAGGTTCTTCTGTCTTGCCTCCCGAGTACCAGCAGGCATATAGTACCCCTCCGGAGGTGCGTTCCAATCCCGGTATTCCCTGCCAAAGCCGGCCTGAGGACAAATATTCCGCCTGTGTATGCCTAAAATATAAGCTTGCCGGAGTCATGCTGCCTTTATTCATATCTGCTCCTCCCGTTTTCTTCTCCCAAAAGGGAAAACTTATTACTCTTATTATATGTCCTTTGTTTCGGTTTGTCAAATGTGATGTAAATATCAACGGTATAAGGATCATTTTATCAAATATACTTGCTTTTTTGGCAAATCGAAAATATTATTCGCCCTTTTCGTATTTCCTCCTGAGTATCCTCAGCTTAATGCCGCAATACGCCATTAAGCAGCTGTACAGCACAAACAGTACCCCAAGGACAATAGTAACAGTTTTCGAGGTACGCTCGTATTCGGCTATGCTGTCGTAGAAATTCGGGAGCAATATACAGAGAAATATTACTATAAGCGGAATCATACGAGTTTTAAAAACATGATTGATCATATCAATCCGGGAGCTGTTATCGGAAAAAATCTCTGAATCTACCTCTGATTCAGCTTCCGACGCGGCTTTGCGAAAATAAAGCCAACCATTGCAGCGGGTGAAATACTCCCAGCCATAGTCCTTAAATATCTGGAAATAATCGCCGCCTTCCTTATCGTTTTGGTAGTCGAGGCGGTATACAACATCCTCAGGCGCGCACCTCTCGAAAATATAGAAGCATGGTATTATAATCTTTACAAGCTTCAACCCTTTTTTGTGCTGCTCCCGAAGCCAGCGCTCCTCTTCTTCATAGTCGGCAATGGTAAAGAAGCGTATCATTGTCTTTCTGTCACTCATTTTACTGTCTCTCCTTTGCTGTTTTTATACAGTCGCTCGATTCGTTGAATCTCAAGGTTAAGGATTTTCTTTCCCAGCTCGGTAATCTGATACAGCTTTCGTTTTTCTTCTTCCTTTACAAAGGCAATCAGTCCGTCATTTTCCATTTTTGAGAGCGTTCCGTACATTGTCCCGGCGCCGATAATCAAATCGCTGCCGGTCATCTGCCTTACCTGCTGACCGATTCCGTATCCATGCTGCGGTTGTTGCAAACAAAACAGGATATAGAACCCGCTCTCCGTCATAGGCACATAAATTCGTTTAATTCTACTGTCCATAAGCACTCCTATCAATCGCACTTTGATGTATCGAGGTTTGATGTACTAATTATATCGAACTTCGATACATTTGTCAAGCGTTATTTTGTTTATTTTCAGAGAATTTTATTTAAAGAACAGTAAGTATAATATGGGACAATCATATATTTTTTTAAAGCAAGGATACAACACTTTTCTTGTGTATAGAAATGCTTACCTCTGCTGCTATAAGGTAAATATATCATGCAAAAAGCGCAATAAGTTTTACAAGTTTCTCTTGCTAAAATACGACTTTTGTGGTATAATTCTAAAATACTTAATATACATAAGTAAAATATATATAAGTAAAATGAAAGCGAGGTGAATCGGATGAAAGAACGGCAACGGAAACTCATACCATGGATTCTCACTGCCCTGGTCATCGGTGCGGTAGTGTTTATTGTCAATATACTGTCGAATTCCGGACTCAGGGATAGCGTAGAGCGGCGCGCTTTCAATGATTTATCTGTTTCTGTTGAAGCTCAATCTGCCTACCTGCATAATTCGTGGGATCAACATTATGCATCATTGGAATCGTTGGCTTATTACATAGGGCAGTTGGAAGATTTTGATATTAAGAAGGAATCTGATCTTTTAAACTCTGTTGCCAAAGCCCAAAAAATGTGTACTCTTGGTTACGCCGGTCTTAACGGCGAAGCGGTAAACTACGATGGTAAATACATTGGGAACATTTCGGACAGAGAATATTTCATCGAAGCTTTATCGGATCGGGACGCCAGAGCCATATCCTATCTGGAAACAGCCCTTAATTCAGATGAAGAACAATTTGTTTTCGCTCTTCCCGTCATTAGAGACAATGACATTGTGGGAGTGGTGTTCGCAAGCAAGGAGATGGAATTGTTCATATCCTCCTTCTTTGGCGACACTTTCAATGGGAAAGGTTATGTGTTCATATGCGATAACAAAGGTAATATGATTCTCTCTTATGGCGAAGCGGCGGAGCATGTGCCGGAAGATAATTATTTCGCCGGCTATACAGATGAAATGATTGTCAGTGACACCTCAAAGGATGAAATCCTGAACAGCATGGCATCCGGGAAAAGCGGCAAATACATAGGACAGCATAATGGCAAAAAAGAATATGTGGTTTTTGCACCCCTTGATATAAACGATTGGTATATATTCAATATAATTGATGTTGACACGGCTAACGCGACATACGAGAATGATCATAGGCTTTTTTCAATAACGCTGCTTCATGTAGTCTGGGCTTTTTTATTGATGATTGTTTGGATTGTGGTTTCAACGATTATTCAGCAGAGGAGTATAAAGAAGGAAGCGGAGAGATACCGTTCTCAGTACAAGATAACGGAAAGCATTTTCTCAGATATGAACGTCGCCATGTACAAGGTCGATTTATTGACCGGAGAGCTCAGTATCACGGACACATTCGAAGCGATGACCGGATATACTGTGCCCAAGGATCTTATGAAATCTCTGAACGTATACAGTGCTTCTTTCCCCGATTTCGACTTTCAAAAGGGTCTTGACCTTATAAACACTGTCAGGCTTGAGGGAAAGGTTGTGCGCTACGAGTTCGATCTAAAAACAAAGAGAGGAGCTAAAAAGAGAATTGAACTGTCGATCCATCCGTTTTACGATAACAAAGGGGTAATTGTTGCCATATTTGGTTTGCTATCCGATATAA
>JAAZBA010000044.1 GCA_012514045.1 Clostridiales bacterium
AGAATACTGTTATCTATGATGCATTCGGTATACCATCCGTGATGGTTGAAATTACAGCTGTAAATTGTGAAGACTTGATTGACGGAACGAGAATGAAAGGAACTCATCCTGCGTTTCTGTATGGACAGTATAGGATTCGTAGAATATGGGTATCCAAATATATTAACTGCCTAGTGGAAGGGAAAACTGCCTCTCTACCGATGAGTGAACCAGCTTATATCCCTAATTTCGAAGTTGCATTACAAAGTGTAAAAGGGAAAGGTCCCGGCTGGATGATAATGCCATTTCAACTGAGAATGGCTATTCTATTGCGAATGTGGAAACATCAAATGAACCCGACTGGTAACACAGATATAGGGCAGGATTATTATAAACGAAGTGAGATTGGTATACAGACCACCACCGGTTCTGTACTGACTGGTAGCGGACCGAAGCAATGGACACATAACGGCCAGACTACCGGTATATGGGATCTTGTTGGCAATCTAAATGAATGGGATTGTGGTTTTAGATTAATGAATGGTGAGATCCAACTGATAGATACAGTTGATCTGCTACGAAAGGATTGCAGTTTTGAAGTCAATTCTTCTTACTGGCACGCTTTGGATAAAAATGGTAAGCGAGTCTTACCAGGAAATCCCGAGGCATTACATTTTGACGGACATGATGGCGCAGTACGGATTACCACAAAAGTTGAAGAACATGGTTTGGGTAACTGTGCTTTCCGGGATGTAAGCTCAGCTGAAGGATTTGAGGTGCCTGAGTTATTGAAAATGATTGGCTTATATCCGGCTCATCATGATGAGCCGGAGCGCATCGGCTGGAGATGGATTAATACAAAAGGAGAGGCAATACCGTTGTGTGGAGGCGCTTTCCGGATCATGAATCATAGTGGCTTGTTCTTTATGGGCGTTACAAAGCAAAGAGATGTGAATTATCCGCTTTCTGGCGTACGAAGCGTATATATTTCTAAGAATGATTTTGAGGAGGCGAACGTTAGTGAGTAAGGGATTTGTTCACAAAAGACGTAACGCCATACAGGCATTCGGCAGAGATTTACGTGCGAATCGAGTTTATCTGATTTTGTTATTACCTGTTGTTGTTTATGTGCTTGTTTTTAGTTATGCGCCGATGGTTGGTGTGCTGATGGCTTTTGAAAAGTATAATTTTGCCAAGGGCCTTTTCGGTAGCCCGTGGGTTGGGTTTAACAATTTCAAATTCCTGACAGTATCTAATAAACTGTGGCCATTGACACGTAACACGTTATTGTATAATCTGGCGTTTATTGTTGTTGGAATGGTGATGGAAGTTGGATTCGCTATTATCATTAACGAAATGCGCTGCAGATGGTTCAAAAAACTGTTTCAATCCTTTATCTTTTTGCCTTATTTTATTTCTTGGGTCATTGCTGCAGCTGTGGTACAGACTATGCTTGACTATGACAACGGTCTGATCAGCCGCATGTTAAAAAGCTTGGGCGTACCGATGATTAATGTATATATTGATACGCGGCCATGGCCGTTCCTACTGGTTTTTTTCAGAATGTGGAAAGGTGTCGGTTATGGTAGCATTATCTATCTAAGTGCGATTACCGGGATAGATAGCGAAATGTACGAGGCTGCAGAGATCGATGGCGCAAATAGCTGGCAGAAGGTATATCGCATTACGCTACCTAATCTGGTGCCGACCATGGTAGTTTTGTTCCTGCTGGCATGCGGACAAATTTTTCGTGGAGACTTTGGTATGTTCTACCAGTTAATAGGTAACAACGGAGTATTGCTTGAAGTCGGTGACATTCTTGATCTGTACATCTATAGAGCTATGGCTGGGACTGGAAATCTGGGCTTTGGTGCAGCCGCAGGCTTATTTCAGTCCATACTGTGTTTTGTCACTATTTTGCTAGCTAACTTTGTAGTTAAGAAGATCCAGCCGGACTATACCTTGTTCTGACGGGGGGATGAGAGACATGTC
>JAAZBA010000287.1 GCA_012514045.1 Clostridiales bacterium
ATTAATTGTACCAGGGGCAATGATAGGAAATGAGTCTTGACGGTATAGGTCGGTGATGGAGAAACTGACGCAGTACCACTCATATGATTTCCGTCTATTTTTATCACATCATTTCCCGCTCAGGCAGAAATGATGGTCTGAGGGGCTCTTCCTCTAAGACTGGAATGCGGGCGTATAGTATTATTGACCTGCTCTCCGGAAATTGAACCAGTTGCAAAGTCAGTAAAAACATGATAGAATCAACCTAATAAGAAAGACGAGGTTCAAAATAATGGCAAGAGTAAAATACAGCCCGAAACAGATCATCATAAAACTGCGGAAAGTCGAAGCCTAACATTGCCCCTGGTACAATTAATGGGGAAGAACAGCTCAAGAATATGCTCCTATTCCCATTCATAGCATTTGGAAGTTATCTTTCCCTTATCAGACAGATTGATCAAATACTATTATTCTCAGCAATAACACTGTAGTTTTCTATTGAGCTGTTTCCGGTAAAACTGGGAACGGCTCTTTTATCTCATCAAAAGAAAAATCGATACATCGCATTTCTGCTCGGTTCTTTTAATCTAACGCACAAGTTGCGATTATTGCGAGCATTTATTATGTTTGCATCATGTTTACGCTTGTAGTTATATCCTGTTTATGCTACAATAATTATCAAGTTACAGGTATGGTTTTGCTTGAATACCACATCTGTTTGAGCAATATTATGGATTTGAGGTAATACATGATGGGTGAAATGAGATATTTTTCTCCCGAAGTTCTGCGTGCTGATGAGATGACGATTTACCGTGCCGCGGGGCTTTCCGAAGAGGACGCCGGGATTATTTCCGATGCCCTGATTGAAAATGAGATGACAGGCATCGCTTCCCATGGTCTGATCAGAACCCGGAGATACGTGGACTGTATCCTATCCGGTGGAATTCGACCTGAAGGACGATATGAGTTTGTTTATGACAACCCCTCCTGGGCAGTTGTGGACGGACTGGGCGGTCTGGGAATTATCATATCTGTCAAAGCTACGGAGCTGTGTATCCAAAAGGCAAGGGAGACAGGTATCGGTATTGTAAATGTCCGTCACAGTCACCACTTCGGTGCCGCCGGCCAGTATACACGCCAAATTGCCAGAGAAAATATGTTCGGGATGGCTATGTCCAACACAGGTCCCATGATGGCTGTGACCGGCACTAATGTCCGCTGCGCCGGCAACAACCCCTTTTCATACTGTGTCCCGGCGGGGAAATATGATTATGTAATGCTGGATATGGCGATGAGCCGGTTTGCCGATGGCAAGCTGCAGGTTTTCAGAGCTAAAGGACTGCCCATGCCGCCGGATACTGCTCTGGATAAATTCGGAAACCCCACCACAGATCCCAACGATTATTTCGCCGGGGGAATACTTCTCCCATTCGGAGACTATAAAGCATACGGACTTGCGGTGATGGTAGACCTGCTTTCCGGAATTCTCTCCGGCGCCGGCATTCTCACCGAGGTGAACGCATGGAACGAAACTCCGGGAACAGACGGTAACACGGGACATTTTTTCATGGCGCTTGACATCGGAAGGGTATGCGATATAGATGAATACATCGCAAGAGTTGAGCAAATGGTGGACTGGTACAAGAGCGCTCCGCCGCTTCCGGGTGTGGATAAAATCAGATACCCAGGAGAGCCGGAGCAGGACGCTGTGTGCGAGGCTAAGAAATACGGGATCGGTTTGCCGGGCTCCACAATTCAGAGCCTGAACGAAACAGCAGAACGCCTGGGAGTGCAGCTGCGTTTTCTGAACACATAAATCTGATATTATAGACGTCCATGTTTACAACTTAAAATACAGGGCAGGAAGCGCCAATATTTCGAGAGGAGAAGACTATGTCAAGACGAGAAACTGCACTGAAATATTTTTTAAACAAAAACGACGCTCTTCTTTTAAGAGAGCGCAGCGGCATTGAACTGTACCGCAAAGGAAACGCGGAGATTGTTTTAAGTACCGCCGACGGCAAGTCTCTCCCCGAGGAAATCACTGTTGAAGCGGTGCAGACCGGGCATGAATTCAAGTTCGGAGCCAATATTTTCATGCTGGATGAATTTGAAAGCGAGGATAAAAACTGTATTTACCGCAAGAAATTTCCGGAGCTTTTTAATCTTGCGACGCTTCCCTTCTACTGGTGCGACATTGAGCCGGAGCAGGGAAAGCTCCGCTTCGACGCGGATTCGCCCCGGCGCTACCGCCGTCCCGCCATTGATCTATGCATGGATTACTGCTTTGCCCATGGGATCGAGCCAAAATGTCATTGCCTGAACTATGACAGTGAGATACCCTCCTGGGTTGTGGATAAGTCAGTTGAAGAACACAAGCGGCTTCTGGCAAAACGCTTTTCCGAAATCGCGGATCGTTATGCCCATGTTATCCCTGACTTTGAAGTTACAAACGAAACGCTGCGGGAATCAAACTCGAAGTTTTTCTATGAGGATGATTTTCTCCCCTGGAGCTTCCGTACCGCCGAGCGGTATTTTCCCAATAACCGTCTGATAATAAACGACTATAACATATGGTTCCCAGAAACCTACAACAACCGCCTTGCCTACTATATGCAAATCGAAAGGCTTTTGAAGGAAGGGTGCCGCATAGACTCTATAGGTCTGCAGCTCCACAGTTTCTTCCCCCAATCCGACGAGGCGAAAATGGCGGAAAGCCGATATAATCCCGAAAATCTGTACCGTCTGCTGGACGCCTACGGAAAGTTCGGTTTGCCCGAACAAATTACGGAGATGACAGTTCCCGCTTACTCCGACACTGCGGAGGACGAGGAGATCCAAGCGGAGCTCCTCCGTGGTATCTATACGACATGCTTCAGTCACAAGGCTATGGAAGCCATAATCTACTGGAATCTCGTTGACGGTTACGCCCATGAGACGGAGCCTGGGGACTTCTCCAAAGGCGAAAACCTGTATTACGGAGGTCTGCTCCGCTTTGATATGAGCGAAAAACCAGCGTACCGAGCGCTTTATGACCTCATCAATAAGGAGTGGAAAACCGAAACCGCGGTTCCAGTTAGAAATGGACGAGCATGCTTCCGGGGTTTCTATGGGGATTATATGCTTAAAATCCACACCGGAGAAAAGGTGGTTGAAGCCGGAATAAAGCTCTCAAAGCAGGCAAATTCCCGCTTCCCAGTTGTCATATGACTTCGGACTATCCGATATATACTGCGGAAACATTGAATATTCAATAAAAAGAGACCGAATAAAAACATGCACCTCAAAAGTCAGACGCTTTTTGAGGTGCATAATTTCATGACAAATGCAAATATCATTTATTAAATTTAAATTTTCCCAATTATGCTCTAAAAACCCTGAATTGTTGTTGAATTACCGAAAATATATTGCTATAATAAATTCGTGCTCTAATAAAAAATAAATAAGAAAGAAATAAAATCTGTGTCAAACAGGCAAAAGGAGGGGGCATTATTTTGAGCATTAATGATCGCGTAAAGCAAGTCCGTAACGCTTTAAATCTCACGCAAAAAGAGTTTGGTGAAAAGATTACATTGGCTCAAACGTACGTATCACAAATTGAATTAGGCGGTAGGGACGTAACCGAAAAGATTTTAAGAATTTTATGCCTGCAATTCAATGTCAATGAAGAATGGCTGCGGACTGGCAAGGGCGAAATGTTCGTTGAGAACAATAACATTCTTCTCACCCGGCTTTCCAAGCAGTATGATCTTGACGAATTCTGCCGAATATTAATCGAAGCGATATGTACGTTTTCGCAGTCCCATCGCGACATAATCAGGAGTTTTGCTCTCTCAATCGTGGAAGCGGCTGACGCTGCCATTGCGTCGAAAGACACGACAGATAATGAAGCGGAGAATGCCATAACTTTTCGCAGCGACAGATTGACAAAACTCCGAAAAGAAAAAGGGCTTACTATGACCGAGCTTGCAAATGAAATCGGCGTTTTCCATTCTCTCATTTCAAAATACGAAAGAGGAGAACAAAGTCCGGGACCTGATGTTATTACGCTCATCGCCGATTACTTTGACGTCACCGTGGGTTATCTCCTGGGGCGCGACGATAAAGCAAAAGCCCCCCTCGAAGCCTCCGAGGAGACCATTAAGTACGCGCTTTTTGGCGAGACAGAAGAAGTTACCGACGAGATGTATGAGGAAGTGCTCAGGTTTGCCGAGTTTGTAAAACAGAAGCATGCAGAGAAAAACGCTTAAAACAAAAATGCCCCACGGCGTGTTTCTCCGTAGGGCTATATGTTTTATATGAGAAAGAGGAATAGCTATGAGTTTTAACCGGCATATCCGTCGTCAGTTTTATGAATATCATGGTCGACCGACCAAGCCGCTACCACGGAAGAAGTTTGCGCTCCTAATCCTTTGTATGATAATCGTTATCGCTCTTATCCTCGGTATCATTTTTTATATCCAACGTAAAATCAACGCATACAAGCACGAGATTGAAAGCTGCAATAGTATCATAGATAACCTTAACGCTAGGATAGAAGAGTTAAGCTCTGAACTATCCTCATCAAGACAAAGAAACGTTAGCTTGGTACAACAGCTGAGGAACGCAAATATTGAGATTGAATACACGGACAAAACGGCAAACCCCACGAAACAAGAAGCTGCAGCTCCGCTAGCAGTTGAAGAAAACACTAAAGCTAAAAGTGACTTTGAAAAGATGGTTGCGTATCAGACTTATACTGACGCCACAGATGATATTATGGCAGTAGCTGCAGAACTTAATGACGTTGGAGATATGAAGGACGCTATTTATCACCACGCCTATTATCAAAACTCTAATGATAAAACAAATCTAAATTCCTATCTGGGCAGAGCACGCTTTGATCCGTCCTTGAGAAGCACCATAGAAAGAACAAAGCCGTATGTATTCAATGATAAAGGCTATTTAAATTCTCCTGATGTAGCTGTAAAAAACTATCTTGACTCTGATGAATGTGCGGAGGTTCTCGAAAAAGCATATAAAGTAAAAGCTTCAATACCTGTTGCTACCGCACAATTACGCGCTTTCTCCTCAAATTATGATACCAGCTACCTATTATTTGAAGCTCTTTGCAATAGCTTTGTTGATGCAATTGCTGATGTTGAAAAAGAAAACGTCCAATATTTTGACCGAGGGCATTCTATAAGAAACAAAATCTACAACGACTACGAGGCGCTTCTAAAGAGCCTTCCGAAATAGCTATGACTTATAAACCCTGCTCCGTCTCCGAATCAACTCATATACATATCTACCTTGCGATTTTCGCCGCTTCCTCTCTTTTGCGGGAGACCTCCACCCAGCTGGGCAGCTTTCCGAGCCGCTCTGTCAGGTCACGCAGCACTTCCGGGATGTCTATCTTCTGGGGACAGATGTCTGTACAGGCTCCGCAGTTTATACAGGCTGAGGGCTTTTTGTCCTCCTCCATAAACTCAAAGCGCATGGATACGTTTGTAGTGGGGAAGAATCTCAGTTCATTGCAGGCGGATATAAAACCGGGGATATCAAGCCCCATGGGGCAGCCGTCGCAGCAGTAGCGGCAGTTAGTACAGGGGATATTGTCCAGCATCCCCACAGCGATTTTCATGAGGAGCTCTGTTTCTTCATCGGAAAGGGGAGCGTCGACAGAAAATGTCTTCACATTGTCTCTCAGCTGCTCCATATTAGACATGCCGCTGAGAATCATCTTCACGTTTGGGAGCACCTTAAGCCAACGAAAGCTCCAAGAGGCAATACTCTCTCCCGGTCTCATATCCTTCAGCGTCTTTTCATCCTCTTCCTTAAGCTTCGCCAGTCTTCCGCCTCTTACCGGCTCCATAACCCACACCGGGATCCTCCGCTCCGTCAGAAGCTCATACTTCTCTTTAGCTCTCTGAAGCGTCCAATCAAGCCAATTGAGCTGAATCTGGCAGAACTCCATGTCCTCTCCGCAGATGTCAAGAAACCGACGAAGCGCTTCCAGCTCCGCGTGACTGCTGAAGCCCAGGTGACGTATCCTACCCAGCCTTTTCTGTTCACGAAAATACCCAATAATATCCCAGCGGGGGTCCAAGTATGTTTCCATGGACTTTTCATACACATTGTGGAGGAGATAGAAATCGAAATACTCAACACCGCACTTTTTCAGCTGCTCCTCGAATATCTCCGAGGGGTTGTAGCCCGTGGAGAGAATCTGATGGCCGGGATATTTGTTGGCAAGGAAAAAGCTCTCCCGGGGGTATTTTGACAGCGCCTTCCCCAGAGCGATTTCCGATTTCCCCTCGTGGTAGGGGTATGCCGTGTCGAAGTAGTTCACACCCTGCTCCATGCAGTAGTCCACCATTTCTCCAAACAGCTTTTCATCAATGGACTTGTCCTCAAGGGTCGGCAGTCTCATAGCTCCAAACCCCAAAAGCCCCATTGTTTTGCCTTTAAATGTGACTGTTTTCATCTGTATTTCTCCTTTCAGCCGAGCATACATTCATCCGTCCGTTCATGGTCAGAACTCCCCATATCAATCTGTTCGCAGGGGAAGAGGGCGGGATAAACACCGCATCCTTTATAACGTCGCTCTCATGTCTTCCCAGATTCGTAACGCAGCAGCCTTTTCTCTCAGCATAACCAAACATATTGCTTCCCACAAATCTTCCCGCTCCGCTTTCAAAGTCTCCAAATGTGGCGATCGCAACGCTGTCTATAAGCTCAGGCTCCATTCTCATATAGCA
>JAAZBA010000347.1 GCA_012514045.1 Clostridiales bacterium
CGCAGCGGCAGATCTTTGTGAAGCTCTTGCGGTCCCACGGGTCGGCGTCGGGTCCGGGAGTAATCAAAATCACCGTCTGCTGCTTATCGTTCTTGCCCATGTCCAAAGCGACAAAGCCGGAGGAAGCCGTAATCTCCAGCGGCGGCTCCTCTTCGATGAAGTTTTTAAGCTCGTACACAAGCTCAAAGGGGTTGGCGTCGGTGGAGAGGATATTTACTTTATCGGATGCCAGACGAATCTCGCCCTTGCCCAACAGCCGAAAGCGCACGTTGTTTTGGAACGTCCCGTGCTCGCCACTGTAAAGGAAGCTGATCACTCCCTCAGGAGGGGCGTTTTCCTGAATTTGCACCTCAGCCTCCACATTTTCGCCCCGTAAGGACGAAGCTCCTACCAAGACCTCGCTGGAAAAAATGGAAATCCCTGCCGTCAGGTCAGGACGATCCATGGGGGCGCCGTTTTTCAGCTCGACCATGCGCGCCCATACCCGCTGTTTTTGGCCGTATTTGAGCGCATTACCAAAATCCTTGCCGATGACCATCTCATAGGCTGCGGCTTCTTCGTCGTTTGAGGCTTTGTCCCCTGACGAGCCAGCCGTCGCCCCTGCCGCTCCTGCTCCTGCCGCTGCAGCGGCCAGTCCCAGTAATCCGATGACAATTGTAGCTGCCACCGATGCACTTGTATCTCCGGCAGTTCCAGAGGCGTCTGTATCAATAACGCTCGATAATCCGCCGCTCTTGACCATAACACGGTCGATCTTGTAGGTGATCCCACCAAGATTAATCGGCAGGTTCTTATGGCTTTCTTCACTTCGACTCTTTGGATTTAGGAGGAGGGAAGAGGAGCCATTGACTATATACGACCCCTTTCCGGCTTCTCTGATATAGGTGTCGCCTGCAACCTCAATCCATCGTTGCTGAGGTTCCCCGTAGGTAGCTCCATACCTACTGCCTTTAATATAGGTCTTAGAATCCCAAAGCAACATAGCCGCAGTCTCATGATCCTTATCTCGTTCATATCGAACTGTAAGGTCTACGTCATAGGCAAGCCTATAAGTACCGTCATCCCATTCGAAAGAGGTAGAAATATTCGCACTTTTTCCCAACTCAACTGCCACCTCTTTATTCAATGGCACACTCAGAGTGCCGGTTGGTGCCGCATACTTTTCCAGCTTAATTACAATTGCTTGTGGTGGTTTTTCCCATAGCATTTCTCCCACTAAATATTCGGCCTGCGGATCGTTGGGATTGATCCCGTAAGCCTCATATACATTCTGCCATTCGTCCGCTGCGTATACGGGTAGCAGCCACATACCGGACATGAAAAAGAGTCCTGTCAAAAGAAGAATAGATAAAACCTGTTTTCTTATCATGATTTCACCTCCTTTGCACGACCGGAAATAATATATAAAGTGATTCCCGCGAGCACCGCCGGTATGCCAAGAATATATCCGAAGTCGGTGAAACGAACAGCTGACAGCAACACAGCCAATGTAAAGCCAGCAGTCATTCCCGCAATCATGCGGTTTATGGCAGAAGCATCGATGGTCTTGCCCTCTGCTGTTTTTTTAGCGACGAGGGCGCCGATAAAGCGACGCAAAAAACCGGCTCTGCCCGACAACGCCCGTATGGATAACAGAAGCGCCGCTATTCCCACCATACTGTTTTGGAGTGATACGTTCCCCGCCATGAAGTTGAAGCCAACCAGAGCG
>JAAZBA010000225.1 GCA_012514045.1 Clostridiales bacterium
GGCAATTGGGAGCCTCCTCTGTTGCTTTTTTGTGTGATAACTTAACTGTAACACATCCGGCTCTCAATTGCTATCCTTTTTTCAAGTATTACACTCGAAGTGTAACACATCTATTGTAATCCTACAAGAATTAATAGACTATTTTAAAATTTCCTCTTCCGTAACGGAGAAAAGTGTGGTATTATATAATGTGGTGTTTTATATTAACTAAAACAGTATGATTTGAGGTGGTTTTTATCTGGCTTTTTACTCCCGATATCCGATGCAGGTACCTTGCTGAGGCCGATACGGAGGTGTTCCGTATGCTAGGTACAAGAACCATTGTTGTTGATATAGACAACACTCTTGCAAGGCCTAATTCTCTTGTGCCTCTGCCATACGTGGAACGCTGGATAAAGGAGATGCGCATAAGGGGTATTCGCATTATCGCGGTTTCCAACAACAGCAAGGAACGCATATCAGCTTTTTGCCGCAAGCTGGGAATCCCCTATATTGCAAGGGCTAGAAAACCTCTGACCTTCCGTTCCCGGGAAAGGATCCTGAACTCGGAACTTGATAAAAATTACACTGTCGTCCTGGGAGACCAGGTTTTTACCGATGTGTTGTTTGCCAGAATGCTGGGAACGTTGGCTATCCTTGTGGCTCCGGCAGTAAAGGAGGAAAGCCTCTTCTTCAGATTCAAGCGAGCTCTTGAGAGGATCGTTCTTAAGGATAGGAACTGGTGCAGATGAAGATATATGTTATTAATGGCCCGAACCTCAATATGCTGGGAGTCAGAGAACCCGAAATTTACGGAAGACGCACTCTTGAGAACATAAACCGCGATCTGAAGGACTACGCCTACACCATAGGGGCAGAGACAGAGTTTTTCACCTCAAACATCGAGGGTGAGCTTGTAGGCGCCATACAGGACGCCATGAACGATGCAGACGGCATTGTCATAAATGCCGGAGCTTACACCCACTACAGCATAGCCATACGCGATGCCATCTCCGGAAGCGGCTTGCCCTGCGTGGAGGTGCATCTGTCAAACGTGTATGCCAGGGAGGAGATGCGCCGCGCATCTGTGCTCGCGGAGAAGTGCATCGGTGTCATTTCCGGCTTCGGAGAGAGAAGCTATTTCCTAGCTCTTGAAGCGCTTATCCATTTTATAAGGAGCGAACAAAAATGAACGCAGTCGCAAAGCTGCGCCGTAAGCTTGGTAATACGGCCGCGGACGCGCTTCTCATAACTTCACCACAAAACAGATTTTACTCCACGGGATTTCGGTCCAGCGCGGGGTTAGCGTTTATAACAAAAGAAAAGAGTTATTTTTCCACAGATTTCCGCTACTTTGAGGACGCGTCTTCCAAGATTGACGGTTTCGAGCTCATTATGAGCACATATGAGAGAAAATACACCGATATAATCAATGAGCTTTCGGAGAAGCACAGCATAAAGAAAATCGCCTTTGAGTCTGACAGCGTAACCTTCGATGAATATGAAAACTACAGAAAGTGCCTCTCGGCTGATCTTGTATCCATGGGGAATCTTCTTCCCCGGCTTCGTCTTGTGAAGGAAGATTACGAGGTTGAAAGAATAAAGAAAGCTATGGCAATCGCCGAAGGCGCATTATCCGATCTTCTTTGTATTATAGGCGAGGGCATGAGCGAAAAGGAAATCGCCACTGAGCTTGAGTACCTGATGATGAAGAGGGGTGCGGAAAAGAAATCCTTTGACACCATCGCCGTATCGGGGGAAAACGGCTCTCACTGCCACGGAGTGCCGTGTGAGCGCAAGTTTCGCAAAGGCGACTTCCTGACCCTTGACTTCGGCTGCGTATACGAAGGCTACTGTTCCGACATAACGAGAACGATCGCAATCGGTTACGTAACGGATGAGATGAAAAATGTCTACGACACGGTGCTTCTTGCTCAGACAGAGGCTCTTAAAGCCGCTAAGGCTGGAATTGTAGGACAGGATCTCCACAATATAGCCCAAAGCGTTATAGCGGATGCGGGCTACGGAGAGTATTTCGGCCACGGTCTCGGCCACAGCCTTGGGATCGATGTTCATGACGGAGTGGGCGCTTCTCCCTCTTCGAAGGCGGTCCTTCCCCGGGGTATGGTGATGAGTATTGAGCCGGGCATATACATTCCCGGGAAGTTCGGAGTTCGCATTGAGGATATAATCCGGCTCGACGAAAACGGAAACACTAATCTGACAAAAACACCCAAGGAGCTTATGATAATATGAAAAAATACGATGTACTGTCGGTTGGCGACATTAATATTGAGATAACCATGGCGGGACTTAACTCCATGCCGGTGCTGGGGCGTGAAATTCTTGCTTCAAGCCTTGTAAACACATTGGGCGGTTCCACCGTCAACTGCGCTGTGGGTATGTCAAAGCTCGGCCTCGAGTCTGCCTTCGTAGGCAAGGTAGGACGGGATTCCAATGGCGAATTCCTCATTTCGGAGCTGGAGAAACTGGGAGTTGACGCCTCCCACGTTGTCTTTGCTGATGTGCCGACGGGCATAACCGTATCCATGAATATGTCAGGTGACAGAGCCATGACCACATATCTGGGAGCTATAGACGAGCTTTGCGGCGATGATGTGCCGGATGAGCTCCTGAGGAACTCGAGACATCTCCATATTGGTTCTTTTTTCCTGCAGAACAAGCTAAGACGGGATATGGCATCACTTTTTGAAAGAGCCAAAAAACTTGGGCTCACAACTTCCCTTGACGCAGGCTGGGACGATACCGGCTGCTGGGACTACGGCCTGAGAGATGTGCTCAAACATGTGGATATATTCTTCCCCAACGAATCCGAGGCGCAGATGATAACGGGCATGGACACAGTGGAAGAAGCTGCGGAGGCTCTGTCAAAGATCTGCAGTATTGCCGCCGTTAAATGGGGCAAAAACGGAGCCTATGTACAATTCGGGGACTTTGTGGTGACTCATAAAGCCTACCGCTGTACCCCGGTCGACACTACGGGCGCGGGCGACTGCTTCAACGCCGGCTTCCTCACCGCTTTTATCGAGGGTAAACCTCTTGAAGAGTGTATCGACTATGGACTTGCCGCCGGCTCCATCAGCATAACCAGAATGGGCAGCGCTACCAGCTGTCCCAACCGGGAGGAGGTTCTTGCTATGATCCGCGACGATATAAGGGAAGAATAAAACTTGAAAAAGCGGAACATACATGGTAAAATACGTTGGAATACAAACAGACTGACATGTATACACATACATAAAAATACAGGAGACAAAACAAGTGAATTACAATTTTTCTGACAGAATTAACGAGTTGAAACCTTCAGCCATACGTGAAATCCTCAAGGTTACGCAGAATCCCTCCGTTATATCCTTTGCCGCGGGCAACCCCTCTGTGGAGACCTTCCCAGCGGCGGAGATGGCTGAAATCGCCCAGGATCTTTTCACTAACAGAGCAGGTGCCGCCCTTCAGTACGGCGTTACCGAGGGATACACTCCACTTCGGGAGATAACCGCGGCAAGGCTTCGTGACAAGTATTCCATCGGCAGCCCAAATGATGATCTTATTATTGTAAGCGGCGGTCAGCAGGGCATGGATCTCTCAGCGAAGGCTTTTCTCAACGAAAACGACACCATAATATGCGAGAATCCCTCCTTCATCGGCTCTCTCAACTGTTTCCGCTCCTATAAGGCTAATCTTGTTGGCGTGCCCCTGCAGTTCGACGGCATGGATATGGACAAGCTAGAGGAAACCCTTAAGACAGAAAAAAATGTCAAGCTTATATACGTCATCCCCACGTTCCAGAACCCTACAGGCAGAGTAATGAGCCTTGAAAAGAGAAAGAAACTTCTGGAACTGGCAAGCAGGTACGATGTAATGATCATCGAGGATAATCCCTATTTTGAGCTTCGTTACTCCGGAGAATATGTCCCCGCAATAAAGAGCCTTGACACCGAAGGCAGAGTCATATATGTGGGCAGCTATTCGAAGATACTCTCCCCCGGTATCCGCCTTGGTTTCGTCTGCGCCCCCAAAGTCGTCATGGGCAAGCTGGTGGTAGGCAAGCAGGTAACCGATGTGCATACCAATCTGTTCTTCCAGATGCTGGCTCATGATTTCCTATCCCGCTATAATCTGGAAGAACACATTGAAAAAATCCGCGCTCTCTACAGAAGCAAACGTGACGCTATGATCTCCGCTATGGAGAAATCCTTCGGAGAAATGATGAACTTCGAGAAGCCTGACGGCGGTCTCTTCATCTGGTGCGGACTTCCCGAAGAGTATGACGGAGCAGAGCTTTGTAAAATAAGCGGGCAGAAGGGAGTAGCGGCTGTACCCGGCTCATCCTTCCTTGTAAACGACCGCGACGTAAGCCCCTATGTACGCTTTAACTTCTCCCTCCCCACATACGAGCAGATTGACAAGGGTATTTCCCTCTTCGCCGACGCGCTGAGAGAATACCTCGGAAGGTAACAGGAAAGGTAAATAACACAATGGATACGCAAAAAAAGACAATATTCAGCGGCATCAAACCCTCCGGCGATCTTACGCTGGGCTCATATATCGGAGCAATTAAAAACTGGGTTAACCTTCAGGAGGAGTATAATTGCCTCTACTGCATCGTTGACATGCACGCTATCACAGTAAGGCAAGAGCCGGCTCTGCTGCGCAAGAGGAGTCTCGCTCAGCTTGCCCAGTACGTCGCCTGCGGCATTGATCCGGATAAAAACATCCTCTATATTCAGAGCCATGTGCCGGCTCACGCAGAGCTTTCATGGGTGTTGGGCTGTTATACCATGTTCGGTGAACTGTCCAGAATGACACAGTTCAAGGACAAAGCCGCCAAGAACGAAGACAACATAAACGCCGGACTCTTCACCTATCCGGTGCTAATGGCTTCGGATATCCTCCTCTATCAGACCCATCTCGTACCCGTTGGCGAGGATCAGAAGCAGCACGTGGAGATCGCCCGTGATATCGCCAAGAGATTTAACGGCGTCTACTCCGAAACCTTTATATTGCCTGAGCCTTTTATACCAAAGACGGGAGCCAGAATTATGAGCCTTCAGGAGCCGGAAAACAAGATGTCCAAGTCGGAGATGGATTCTGATGGCTGCATCTGCCTCCTTGATGAGCCTGATACTATCATGAGAGCCTTCCGCAAAGCAGTCACCGACAGCGAAACATGTGTCCGCTTCGACAGTGAAAATAAGAAAGGCATCTCAAACCTCATGACTATATACTCTGTGGCTACAGGCAAAAACTTTGAAGAAATTGAAAACGAGTTTGATGGCTGCGGCTACGGCGATTTCAAGCTGGCTGTAGGCGAAAGCGTCGTTGAGCTTCTGCGACCTATCAGAGAAAAGACTCAGGATCTTCTCAAGAATAAGGATTACCTTGAACAGCTCTACACCGAGGGCGCTATGAAAGCCTCAAGGATAGCCTCCAAAACTTTAGACAAGGTATACAGGAAGGTCGGATTCGTAAAGAAGCCGCGCTTTTAAGGAAAAACCTGAAAGAAGAGGAATTTCTCCATGACAGGAAAAAATTATCTGATTATAGCGCTGGCAATAGTGCTTTCCTGCGCTATATCTTATGCGAGCACTCCCTTTGTAAAAAAGCTTGCTTACAAGGTGGGTGCAATAGATGTACCCAAGGACGAAAGAAGAATGCACAAGGTGCCGATCCCCCGTCTGGGAGGACTGGCAATATTCGCAGGTTTTCTTGTGTCTCTGCTGGTGTTCGGAACACTTGATATAACAATGATATCAGTGCTCATCGGTGCGACAATAATCGTCGTTATGGGAGTATTGGACGATATATACGATATTAAAGCCTGGGTCAAACTTTTGTGCCAACTGGCGGCAGCGTTGATCCCCGTGTTATTTGGCAAGCTCAGAATCGAAACACTCTTTAATCTTGACATATTCAGCTCCGACCCTTACTCCTATTTGGGCATATTCAGCATACCCGTAACGGTGATATGGATTATGGCTCTCACAAACGCCGTTAACTTTATCGACGGGCTCGACGGCTTAGCAGCGGGAGTCAGCGCCATATCTGCTTTGTCGCTGCTAATAATCTCCTGTGTGCTTGCTAACCCCTATGTTGCGGTGGTTATGGCGGCGCTTGCGGGCGGTATCCTGGGGTTCCTGCCCTACAACAGAAATCCGGCGAAAATTTTCATGGGTGACACGGGCGCGCTGCTGTTGGGCTATATACTCGCCACAATGTCCATACAGGGACTTTTCAAGTTTTATGCCATTGTGGGCTTCGCTGTACCTTTCCTTGTGCTGGCGATACCTATAGCTGATATCGTAAACGCAGTCGCTCGCCGGCTTCTCAAGGGTAAAAACCCCATGTCGGCAGACAGAGAGCATATGCACCACAAGCTCATTGATATGGGCTTCAATCAGAAGCAGGCTGTGGCTATTCTCTACTCCCTTTCCGGTATCCTCGGCATCCTGGCTGTTGTGGTAACTACCAGCGGTGAGGGCAAGGCACTGATGCTTTTGGCAGCGATAGTGCTGGCAGGCGTAATAGTAACAAGAGTGCTCACAGTGCTTGCGGCGAAGAACAGGGCAGCTCATAAGACTCATGAGCAGAAGGAGGAGGATAAAACCACCGAGATATCGGAGGAGTCCCGCTCCCCTACAGAAAAAACAGAAGAATAAAGAAGAAAGGAGCAGCATTGTATGAAGGCTAACAGATTAATAAAGCTGGCAGCCGCAGCCGTGCTGCTTCTTGTGCTTTTTATAGCAGCTTATTTTTCCCTCTCTAACTCAGATGTGAACCTGTCCATAACCCTCCCGGAACGTGGCTCAAGCTTTGAAGCTTCAAGCGATGAATTTTCCGGCAACATTTCCAATAATGAACCTGACAAATATGAGCACCTTGAGAGCACCGAGCTCACAAGGGAAAACGTAAAGAGCGTTATTTCCACATTGTACCGCTGCCCCAGCTATACAATGAAAGCGGATGTGCGCCGCATGCTGAATGGGGAGGAGCGATTCTCAAAGGTAATCCATACCGTCTCCGGAGGTCGTTCAAAGACCGAGATCACATCAGGAGACCTTACGGAACACATACTTTGCCGTGATGGTCTTTTATACCGCTGGACAGATGGAGACACGGTTGCGAATATGTACACCCAGGGCAGCTTTGACTCCGATGACGCGGCTCAGATACCTACCTACGAAACAGTGCTTTCGGTAGAGGACGAGTATATCACCGATGCCTCTTTTAAAGAACTTGGCGACTCCATGTATGTGTTTGTGGAATATAAAATACAGGAGTTTAATTATACAGAATGTTATTATTTATCTACAGATAACGGCCTGTTGATGGCTGCGGAAACCTATGACGGAGATGAGCTTATATATTCCATGAAAGTCACGGAAGTGACCCCTACTCCCCCCGAGGAGTCGGTATTCACATACCCCACAGGGGAATAGAAAGGCAATAAAAGGATGGTAATAGTTATATTTTCCGATAGTCACGGTTATCGGGAGGATATGAGGGCGATTATATCATACCTTAGGCCCGATGCCGTGTTTCATTTAGGCGACGATGTACAGGACGCAAAAGTTATTTCCTCTCTTTTCCCCAAGCTTATAGTAGAATCGGTGGCAGGCAACAGTCTCTCCGATGTGATGTCCGGAGAAAAGAAAACAAAGTATGTGGAGTATGAAGGCATCAGGATGATGCTGACCCACGGACACGACTACAGAGTGAAGTACACAGCCGGTATCCTTGCGGATGCGGCAAGAGAAAACAATGCAAACATCGCTTTCTTCGGTCACAGCCATGAGGCTTTTGACGAAACGATACAAGGTGTAAGATGCGTAAACCCCGGTGCTATGATGGTATCCTATCAGGCTCCCCGCTCCTATGCAGTACTTAAATGTGATAAAAACAGATATGAAATCAAAACAATTTCACTAAAAGAGCCGGACAGATGGTAAAGATACTTGAAATCGTCCCCTCCACAAACGACTACATTAAGGAAAACATGGACTCCATGAGCCATGGCGACTGTGTATTGGCCTTGACCCAGACGGGGGGAAAAGGAAGACTGGGGCGAGTATGGGAATCCAGGCGTGGTGAAAGCCTTTGTTTTTCCATGCTCATTGACGTTAATAAGTGGGAGGAACTTACGATCATTCCCCTGCTCTGCGGACTTGCATCCCTTGATACCATCGGTGTCGGAGGACTAAAATGGCCAAACGATATAATAATCGGTGATAAAAAGGTGGGGGGCATCCTCTGTGAGTGCCGTGGAAAGCGTGCCGTGTGCGGCATAGGCATAAATCTCTCCCAAAAGGAGGATTTTTTCCGGGAGCTTCCAAACGGAGCTTCTCTTGATATGATGGGTATTCCCCATTATGAAGCGGGTGTGATGGCGATAAGACTTCGGGATAACATGCTTAAATATTTGAATATCCTTAATCTTGATGGAAAGAGCGGAATCATAAGCCGGTTCCGTTCCCGCTGCATAACATTGGGCTGCGAGGTGGAGGCGACGGGAAGCGGTACGGTCATTCGCGGCATAGCCTCGGACATAAATGAAGATGGAGAGCTTATCATTGACACAGGCAGCGGTTTAGTTCCGGTAAACTCCGGAGAAGTGCGGCTTCGAACTAAAAGGGGATATATGTAGTTTATGCGTAAGGAAATCGTAAGAGGCGCGAAAAGCGCCATAGTTCCTATTGGACTTATACTGTTCGCCGCTTTGGTTTTGCTGGCGATTCTTGAAGGCAGCGACGGCGGCACAGTTTTGTGTGTCGTCGTCTTTGTTATTCTGGTTTTGCTCATCCTGCGGTTTACTGTTGTAGGCTATGAATATGATGTAGTGGCAACGGAGCTTGTAATCAATACATTTATCGGAACAAAGCGTATTCAAGCCGTAAGTATACCCCTTGAGCGCATAAAGGGCGTGGGAACCGGGAAAAAGCTTCGCGCCGCCATGGGGCGTGGTTTCATCTCCTGCCGCTGCGCATCCCTGAGGGGAGCGCTTTTCACCGGTCTCTTTCTTCTGTATGAGGACGGAAAAAAGCTCCGCAGGCTCAGATTTGAGCCCACGGACACTTTTACTGAATATCTAAAAGTTAAACTGAGCGGCAGATACTTTGAGCATTAATTGTCTCGGCAGTACACTAAGTTAGTTTAGTCTGATCAATGCGACTTATAGGAGGGGCAGAGATCTCTCAAAGGGCATTCATCGCATTTGGGGGATCTGGCAGAGCAGACCTCACGTCCGAATAGCACCAGACGATGACAGAAGTCGGAGGATTCCTCCTCCGGGATAATGCTTCTCAGAGCCATCTCTACCTTATAGGGGTCCTTTGAGGATACCAGCCCCAGGCGGTTTGAAAGCCTGATGCAATGGGTATCCGCCACAATAGCGCTTTTCCCATATAGATCTCCAACAATAAGGTTTGCGGTCTTCCTTCCTACTCCGGGTAGAGTGCAGAGAGTCTCTATATTATCGGGAATAACGCCTTCAAAGTCACTTATAAGCATATTCGCGCAGTTGATAATATCCCGGGCTTTGGTGCGGTAGAAGCCGCAGGAATTAATAATAGACTCAAGCTCACCTACATCGGCAGCAGCGAAATCCTCAAGAGTTTTATATTTTTCGAACAGCTCTTCTGTCACAATGTTCACCCTGGCATCGGTGCACTGGGCGGAAAGCCTTGTGGCAAAGAGCAGTTCATGAGGTGCGGAATACTCAAGAGAGCAGGACGCCTCCGGATAGAGCTCCTTTAGTGCGGATAGAATGCGTTTGATTCGGTCGGACATAGTATACCTCGTTTGTATTGCTTTATAATCCCCGTCTTTCGCATCGATCATATACTAAGACTTATGGGTTCATTATCGATATCTTATCACAAAAAACTCAGGTTGTAAAGCGTATTTCTTATTGAAATTGTCGATACAATATGGTAGAATAAAGACAGTTTAATTGTATGAAAGGTGAGACAATATAATGGTAAAGAGAATAGCTGTACTTACAAGCGGAGGAGACGCTCCCGGCATGAACAGTGCCATAAGAGCCGTTGTCAGAACGGCAGCCTTCGAAGGCATATCCTGCCTCGGCGTAAAGCGTGGTTTTGTCGGACTTGTCAACGGCGACGTAATGGAAATGAACCCCAGAAGCGTCGACGGCATAAATCTTAAAGGCGGAACCATGTTGTACACTGCCCGCTCCCCCGAGTTCAAAACCGAAGAAGGCCTGCGGAAAGCGGCGCAAACCTGCAAATATCTGGGAATCGATGGTCTTGTCTGCATCGGCGGTGACGGCACCTTCAGAGGCGCCAGAGACCTGTCCAGATACGATGTATCCACGGTGGCTATCCCCGCAACAATCGATAACGATATCGCATGCACTCGTTACTCCATCGGCTTTGATACCGCATGTAACACGGCTATCGAAGCCATAGATAAACTCCGCGACACAATGCAGTCTCATGAGCGCTGCTCTGTAGTTGAGGTCATGGGCAGAAACTCCGGCTCTCTTGCCATGTATGTAGGCATAGCCTGCGGCGCCTCAGCTATCCTCATACCCGAACGGGAGACAAACTTCGAAGAGCTGTACGAGAGAATGAGAATGGCGAGAATCCAGGGCAGAAACCACCATATCATCATTGTAGCCGAAGGCGTCGGCACAGCCAATGAAGTGGCACAGGATATAATAGAGCACACAGGGGTAGAAACGCGGGTAACTGTACTCGGTCACGTTCAGCGCGGCGGCAGTCCAACAGCCAGAGACCGTGTCGCGGCTACAAGAATGGGTGTAAAAGCTGTTAATGCCTTATTAGAAGGCAGAACAAACAGGGTTATTTGTTTTAAGGACAAGGGAATTATCGACCAGGATATCATAGAAGCGCTTGACATGTCCCACGAGTTCCATCAGGAGCTCTATGATGTAGCCATCCAGGTAGCGAGGTAGGAATGAAAGTTAAAGACAAAATGAATATGGACCTTGCGGATCTTATTGAGCACGGTCCCGTGACAATTGTGGCCTTCGGCGACAGCGTTACCCACGGTGCGGTGGCTGCCGAAGAGATGAACTACGAAACAGTCTATTGGAACCGGCTGCGTCGAAAGCTACAGGAAGTGGCATGTGAAATTCCCATAAACGTGATTAACGCCGGCATCGGCGGCATCACTGCCAAAGCCTCTCTCGGAAGAATGGAGAGACAGGTGTTTCTACACGAACCTGATCTTGTAATCATATGTTTTGGTCTAAACGACGTAAACGGGGCGCTTGAGGATTATCTTGATTCCCTTAGGGCGATATTCACCCGGTGTAAAGAGGGAAATACAGACGCAATATTCCTAACCCCAAACATGCTCAATACTTACGTTGCGGAGGGTACGGAAGAAATATACTATGAATATGCCCACAAGACGGCAGAAATGCAAAACGGCGGTCGGATGGATTTGTATATGTCCGAGGCGGTAAAGCTTGCTGATTCCATGGGCATACCGGTGTGCGACTGCTACTCCGAATGGAAAAAGCTCTCGGAAACAGAGGACATCACCCTTATGCTGGCAAACTACATAAATCACCCCACAAAGGAGATGCATGAGCTCTTCGCAAGCAATCTTTTTGACATGATAATGGAATAAAAATCAGGGGCTTTATTGAAATTTTATTCACTAAAGCCCCTTTCCCGTGCTATCTACTCAAATTCCTCAA